>NZ_JBCEWQ010000091.1:0-34709 GCF_038448545.1 Streptomyces sp. CLV115 | reverse complement strand
AGGCAACAGCGGGGCCACACGCTCCCACAGGTCATCAGGCACAAGATCAGCAGACACCCAACAGATCCTGCCGACACATCACCCAACCGCCAAGACCCACAACGAACTTCATTCTGAAACGATCAGTAAAGGCTGTCCCGTAAATGATCTCCGGATCGTCTCGGGCATGGTTGGCCACAGTGTGGCCGGCTGATCCATCCGGCGAGGGCGAGGTTGTGCAGCCGGGCGATGCCAAGCATGGCGTGGTGGACGCCTTCGCCTTTGAGGCGGCAGTCTCGGAGGATCTTCCAGGCCTTCATGAGGGCGAAGGCGTGCTCGACGCGGGCACGGACCTGCTGGTGGGACTTGTTGTGTTCCTCTTTCCAGGCCGGGAGCCCGGTCTGGCCGCGCTCGCGGCGGTGCGGGACGACGAGTCCGGTGCCCGGGTGGCCGCCGTCGGTGATCGTGAGACGTCTTGCCGACGGCGGTTTTGGCGCTGGATTCCTCCCACGCCTTGCAGCCGTTGCGGTTCCCGGCGAGCACCCGAATCGGTCGGGAAGGAGGAGGCGGACGAGTCTGTGCAGTCCGGGCGGACCGCGGCCTCACCGTGGAAGAGTGACCGGGGCGCGGTTTCAGGAAAACCTGGAGGCCGCGAAGGAGAGGAATCAGAGGGCCGGGCCGACCGGTCCGGCCGAATGCTCGACCGGTCCGTTGTGCGTACCGAGGGCATCGCCGGGCAGTTGCGGCTGCACCCGCAGAGGAAGGCGAAGCCCGGCTTCTCCGGCCGCCGGGCGCGCAAGCCGGTCATCTGCCCCGCCCCGTAAGCCCGTCGCTGCTCCGCGACCCACTGCTCAAGGGGGTACAGGTGCTCCTTGTGTCCGTACGGAACCCTGCCGTGAAGCTCACGCCGGCCTGCATCCCAGGCCGGGGGCCTGTCCGAGTCGGTCGGCGCAGTGGGCCTCAGCTGTTGGCAGCTGCTGGGCGGGTCATGTCGCGGTAGAGCTGGAAGAGGTTGACTCGCTCGCTCTCCTCCACGTGGTCCTCCAGGAGTGACCAGCATTGCGCGACAAGTTCGCGGGCCTGTGTGCCGGGCCAGGGCTGGGGCAGCAGTTCCGGCGGCAGGAGGGGGTCTGGCTCCATGGCGCGGGTGAATTCGGCGGCCAGTTCGACCGCGATCGTTAGCCGCTGAGGGCTGGGGAGGTGGGTGTCTTCCTGGAGTCGGCGCAGCCTCGGTCGGGCGACGGAGGCGAGTCGCTGGTAGCGGTCGGCGATCTCGTCCTGCGGCCAGAGGGCGCGGGCGATTTCGGCTGGGTCGTGTTCGTTGCCGTGGCGCAGGTTGTCCGTGGTCAGCAGCGTGAGGTGGTCGAGGACATCGAGGTGGCGGGCTTGGTCTTCGACGTAGGGCTCCCAGGCGTTGGCGCTGATGTAGAGGCCGCCCTGCACGGCGGCGCCGCCGAGCCGGGTGAGTGCGGCTCGGAGGGCGTCGCGTGCGGAGCGGGCGGTCTCGGGGACCGCGAAGGCGACGAGGTGCCAGATGCCGTCCCAGGGGGCGAGGCCCGCGTCCTGCCGGAAGGCGTGTGCGACGAATTCGACGTCGGGCCCGAGAGTCTGCTCGGTGGCGCCGGTGGCCCGCAGGACTGCTTTGCGTCCCCTGCCTTCCTGGGTGAACCGCCCTTCCGTGACGAGCCGCTTGACGCACAGCCGCACCTGTTGGTCGGTCATGCCGAGCAGGGGGGCGATGGCGTAGAGCTCGCCGGTGTCGACAGTGTGGTCGGTGCGGATCAGTGCCTCGACGAGTGTCCGGGTGGGGACCTGGACAGCTGGTTCCGGCGTGCGGGATGAATCCGTTCCAGGCATGGAGTGGTGAGCCTTTCGGACGTCGTCGAGACAGTTGATCAAGGTACCGCGCTGGGCCGCTGAACCGGGGAGCGATCGGAATCGATTCGATCGTTTACGAATAGACTACCTTCGCTCGTGGGAACCGGGAGTGATGCCGACTACCTCGACGAAGTCCTGACCGGGGGCGCGGGGCGAGGCCGATCGTTGTGGTCGCCCCGATCCGGACCGGGGCGGCCGTGTGGCCTACCGGCAGGCGCGTACAAGGCGGTCCGAGGTCGGGACCTGCGCGTTGCGCCCGCCCCCAAGCCCTCGCGCGACGCGCTTCACAGGTCGTTCCAGAACGAGTTGAGCAGGGCGGCTGTCTCTTCAGCGCGTTCGATCTGCGGCAGGTGACCGGTTCGCGGGAAGAGGTGGGTGCGCGCCCGGGGCAGGGTGGACACGGCGTTGATGAGATGGTGGGCGGGGAGGATGCGGTCGTGGGTCCCCCAGACGACCAGTGTGGGGGTATTGAGCGCCGAGATCTCCGCGAGCAGCTTCGTGCGCCAGCTGGAACGTACGCCGCGCCAGGAACCCAGCTCGCGGGCCACCTGCCGCAGTGTCCGGGCGGCTCCTTCGCGGCGGGCGAGAGCGAGTGCCGCGGCGACCCGTTCAGGGGTCGCGAAGTCCGGGTCGTGGAACAGGGAACGCTCCGTCAGCCGTGCGTTTCGTTCATCGGGGCGCAGGAGCGGCCGCCAGAGCAGCGGCAGGTCGAGTATGCGCAGCGCCCAGGTGACCTCACGGCCGAATCCGGCGCTGTTGAGCAGTGTCAACGAGGACACGCGCGCGGGGGCACGTGCGGTGAGCTGCATCGCGATGGCGCCACCGAGGGAATTGCCGACCACGTGCACGGCGGACGTGAGGCCGAGTCGGTCGAGTACCCGCTCGGCGTGCCCGGCCAGTGAGGCGAGCCGGCAGTCCGGCAGGGGCTGTGACCGGCCGAACCCCGGGATGTCGATTGCGATGAGCCGGTGGTCGGGCAGGGCTGCCTGGAGCGGTGCCCAGTCCGCCAGGCTGCGGTCCAGACCGTGCAGCAGGAGCACCGGGGGGCCGCTGCCCGTCGCGGTGTAGTGGACGGCACGTCCCGCGACGTCGATGAACTCGGTGGGGGGCGTGGTGGCTTCTTTCGATGGCACGTCGTGTCTCCTGTTGAACGTCAGTGGGTCGGGGTCACGTCGGTGATCACGCCGTCGCGGGGGCCGTCGTCGCCGGGAAGGTCGGGCACGTGGCGTGCCAGGTCGAGGAAGAAGCGTTCGGCGTCGATGGCTGTCTCCGGCGGGTGGACTCCGAGGTGGCCACCGGTTCCGTCCAGCAGTTGCGCGAGCCCCAGCGCCAGAGGCAGACCGGTTGCCTCCGCCATGTCGTTGAGCAGCGCCGAGGCGCCGGGTGTATCGGCGAGCCGGGCCAGGGCGGTGACGTGGCGGCCGTCGCGGGTCCCCGTGGCGGTGGCGAAGAACGGGGGCAGTGACCCGGGCCCCTTGCGGGTCATGGCGCCCGCGGTGGCCCGCAGCGCGCGGGACACCGAGGGCTTGGCGAGTTCGGCTGCAGCGGTCTCGTTGGTGAGTTTGCCGGCGTCGATGTCGCGGCGCAGGACGTCGAGGTAGGCCACCGTGCCCGGGGTGACGACCATGAGGTTGGCGGCCTCGCCGGCCGGTCGGAAGCTGCGGTGCAGGGTGACCGGCTCGGGGTGGCCGACGGTGTAGGCCGTGCCGGTGTGTCCGGCGGACAGGGAGAGGGCGACCGGCCGGAGTGGCCGCCGGTGGACGAGCCGTCCGTCGCTGACCACCGCCACTTTCCCGCTGATCTGTTCCATCCAGTGCACGGCGGCCGCGCTGGGGCGCCCATCGGGGTCGCTCAGCTGCTCGTCGTCCCCACCGTTGCCGGAGACGTCGACGGGCCATGCGGTGTACAGGTCCTGGACGTGGTCCAGTTGCCGGACGGCGCGTGTGGCCAGCAGATTGCTGACACCGGGGCTGGCGCCCATTCCCACCACGGCACGGACCCCGGCGGCCTGGGCCTCCTCATTCAGGCCGAGCATCTGCAGGGTCGGCTCCCAGTCGTCGCAGATGTCCAGGTAGTGGGTGCCGGTCGCGATCGCGGCACGCAGCACGGTCAGGCCGAATCGGTAGTACGGGCCGACGGTGTTGAGCACGACCTCCGCGTTGTGCAGAGCAGCGTGCAGGGCGCTGCTGTCGGTCACATCCACCTTGAGCGCCCGCAGCGGCGCGCCACCCGTGCCGTCCTCGTTGAGCCGGTGCACCAGCTTCCGGGCCGCCTCCAGGTTCCGGTCGGCCACCACGATCTCGGTGACGCCGGGGAGTCCGGCCGCCACACGTACCGCTACGGCGCCCATTGCTCCAGGGCCGCCGAGAGCCAGAATCCTCATTCGCTACTCCATCCATCGAGTGGGCTACGATCGTAACGCAAACGATCGTATCTGGTTCGATCATTCTTTGGATGGGGAGAGTCATGACCGACCCGCACACCACGAACCCGGTCCCGTACGAAGCAGCCGGAGCCTCACCCGGACACATGTCCGTCGTCATCGTCGGCGCGGGATTCGCCGGCCTCGGCACAGCCATCCGGCTGTTGCAGGAGGGCCATCGCGACCTGCTGATACTGGAGCGGGCCGATGAGGTCGGCGGCACGTGGAGGGACAACGCCTATCCCGGATGCGCCTGCGACGTGCCCTCGCGCCTGTACTCGTTCTCGTTCGCACCCAACCCCACCTGGAGCAGGCGCTTCGCACCTCAGAAAGAGATCGAGCAGTACCTGAAACACTGCGTCGACCAGTACGGCCTGACGCCCCGCCTTCGACTCGGCTGCGAGCTGCAGCGGGCCACCTGGAACCCTGAGCGGCTGCGCTGGGACCTGGACACCAGCACCGGACCGCTCAGCGCCGGGCTACTGGTGATGGCCCAAGGGCCCCTTTCGGAGCCGGCCATCCCCTCGCTGCCCGGTCTGGAAGGTTTCACCGGAGAAGCGTTCCACTCCGCCGGCTGGAAGCACGACGTGGACCTCTCGGCCAAGCGGGTGGGCGTGATCGGCACCGGCGCGAGCGCCGTCCAGTTCATCCCTCACCTGCAGCGCACGGCTCAGCAGGTGACTGTCTTTCAGCGCACTCCGTCATGGATCGCCCCGCGCCGGGATCGGCCGGTACCGGCGTGGCAGCGTCACTTGTTCCAGCTGGCACCGTCGGTGCAGCGATTGGCGCGAGGCTGGGAGTACATGACTCGGGAGGCGACGTTGCCGGCACTGCTCGGCAACCGCACCATGGCCGCGCTGGGACGTCGGGAGGCACTGGCCCACCTGCACCGCCAGGTCAAGGACCCCGGGCTGCGGTCCAAGCTGACCCCGGACTACGCACTGGGCTGCAAGCGGGTCCTGCTTTCCGACAACTATTACCCGGCACTGGTTCAACCCAACGTCCGCCTCGTCACCGACCCGATCGCGAGCGTCGGACCGAACACGGTCCTCACAACCCCACGCAGCGGCGCTCAAGCCGCACCCGGTGCCGCATCCGCCGGCACCACGCATCCAGTGGACGTACTGATCTTCGGAACCGGATTCCGTGTCACCGACGCCTCCTACGCGCGGCGCGTCATAGGCGGTGACGGACGGTCCCTGCACGAGGTCTGGCAAGGCAGCCCGCAGGCACACCTCGGTACAACCGTCGCGGGATTCCCCAACCTGTTCCTGATGGCAGGACCCAACACGGGCGTCGGACACACCAGCCTCATCCACATGATCGAGTCGCAGATCAACTACCTCGTCAGCACCCTGCAGCTGATGCGGAGCCGCGGTCTCGGCTCCGTGGACGTGCGCGCGGAGACGCAGCACGCATACAACGCCGAACTGCAGAACCGGATGACCCCCACCGTCTGGGCCGCGGGCGGTTGTTCCGGCTGGTACCAGGACCGCACGGGCCGTGTCACCACCATCTGGCCCGCGTCGACCTGGCAGTTTCGCCGTCGAACCCGAGCCATCGACCCGGATGAGTACGCGCTGACAACGCCGTGCGTCACCCCGGACCAGTTCAACTCCGAGGGGAGCGGCAGCGTCGGCGAAGCGCAGCCGGGGTCATGACGAATTCACGCCGCCCCCGGGCGATCGACTGCGCCTGCGGCCACTGGAGACTTCTGTGCATGGAGTCTCCGGTGGCCGCCGCCCTGAACCTTGCCCCGGCCACCCGGCTCTTCACCTTCGAGGCGTTGGGCACCTTGCTGTTCGCGGTGCCCATGCTGATGGTCACCACATCAGGCCATCCCAGAGTGCCCGAATGGGCCCAGTTACTGGGGCTCGCCCTGCTCCTCACGATGATCGTGGCGCTCATGCATACGTGCCGGCTGACCATCGCCGAAGGTCTGAGACTGATCACCTGTGGGGCTACCGGGCAGGGCGAGGCGGCCGCCAGGCGGCTGCACCAACAGTCCGGGGCGGAGCGGCGGTTGGGGTGGCTGCTGGTCCTGTATCCGGCCGCGCTGGCTATCCTGCTGCCTGTCCCCGATACATGGGTGCGGTTCTGGTTCTGGTCCACACTGCTGCTCAGCCTGTCCGCGCTGCTCTCACTCGGCTTGCTGCTGCGCGGCGCGGGCCACACGGACTGCCGGCAGGAAGGACTTCTGAAGGCCACGGGCCCGTAGCGCCGGATGCGGGACGACATCACAGTGTCAAGTCCTTGCCATCGCGTGCCGCCCGGCCGGTCACACGGGCGTCGAACTCGCTGCGACATCACACTGAAGTGAGCAGTAGTCCGGTTCTCGGAACGGCGCCACAGGCCGGCGGTATCCGGATGGGGATGTCGGTCTCCTGCGGCAGCCCGTGCAAGGCGTCCGGCCACGTACCGGGGCACACCCTGGGAACTGCCTTCTCCGGCAAGGTCGACTACTCCGACGGAGTCAAGAAGAACAAGACGCAATCCAGCACGGCAAACCACTCGCTCTCGTTCACCAAGCCCGGACACACCCCGGGCGGCTGCTCGTACTCCTCATTGGACTTCCGCTGCGACGACGCCTTCTGGAACGCGGCCAGCATCCGCCGCCGGCCGGGAAGTCCTGCGACGAGAACCCGTTCGCCAGGACCCAGGAAGGCGGCACGGCGCTTCCGGCGGCCAGCCGGGGCATCGCCATGGTCCCGGAGACGGAGCAGGACAAGCAGGGCGGCCGGATCACCGGGTTCCACAAGCGGGAGCGTCTCGTGAACAAGGATGGCTTCTGGGTCGCGGTCTGCCCCGCAGGCAACGGGCTCGTCTGCACCAACGCGGAGTCCACCTACGCAACCGTCCTGACCGGGACCTCCTACGGTCACGTCGACGTCGCCTTCGACGTGACCGTAGGAGGTCCCCTTGAGCGTGGAAGGCTGGGACGAAGTCGTTGGATCAGCCTGTACTTCCCGACCGAGGGACCGCTCGTCGGCGACCCCCTCTCCGAAGACCTGGCAGAAGTGCTCCTCCTCGGAGACGAGGAGGAGTACCAGTGGTGGAGGCGCCGAGGAGTACACAGCAACAAATGCCGCAGAGGCAGACCACGCCGCAACGCGCCCCGCGCCCGCCGAGGAGATGTCCATTGCCCCGTGCACACCGAGTTGCACGCCCGTACCCCGGAATCGAGCGCCCATGTCCGGCGAATCCTCGCGCGGGGAATATCGGTGCAGCGCCGCATCAGAGCGGCGCCGACCTGATTCAGTGCTGAGACAGTTACGGAGAATCCCATGTCCCGACGCGTTGCTCTGTCCGTTGTTGGCGGTGTCGTTCTTCTCGGTGGTGCCGGTGCCTTTGCCTTCGCCCAGGCCGCAGAGCAGGCTCCGGTGCTGACACACAGCGCCGCCCGCTACACCGCTCCCGACGGGGACCGTGACGGCGCGCTGGCCTTCGGCACCGAAGTCACGGCGTCCTCCGGTGTCAAGAGCGTGAAGGTACTGGCCTGGCCGCAGAACTCGTCCTTCGCCAAGAAGGGGCTGACCGCCAAGGACATGGCCGCAGTGGAGTCGGCCGATTGCAAGCCCTCCGGGCAGGACGCCGTGCGTTGCACCTACACCGCCAAGGTGACCAGTGCCCTCGCTGCGTCGTCCCCGCGCGGTGCCTGGCACGTCGCCGTCCTGGCCACCGCGCAGGACGGCACCACGACCTTGGACACCGAGGCAGCCGGCTTCACCGTCCGGTGACCCGGACAGGCCTCGCGGTGCTCGTACCTGGGCGGGAACTCCCGGGTCTGGCGCAGGAGGCCCTTCGCTCCGACGGCGATGTCGTTCTGTTCCATGGTGACGGTGCCGACGGCCGGGATCTCCGCGGAAAATCGGTGCCCGGCGACCCGCGTTCGGACGGAGTTGATCGGGTAGTCGGGGCTCACCTCCATGCGGTGCTTGATGCCGCCCCGGAAGTCGAGGGTGTGGAGCTGATCCTCGTAGCGGACCGGAACGTTGAGGGCGAGGTGGGAACAGGGGATCTCAGTGCCGATCGGCGGAAGTCCGGGCAGGTCCATGTTGCGGAAGCCCCACGTGGGCGGGGAGACGGACACACGCCATCCAAGCCGGGACACTCACTCCCTCCGCCCATTCACTCCGCCGTGGGCACGCTGTGGCTCCGTCAGCGGTTGAGGACCTCCTCGACCGTTGCGGCCACCTGCTCGGCCTGGACGTCACGGCCCTTCTCGTTGACCCTCGACTCCGAAGCGTGATCCGCCGGACAGCGACCAGGCGGTGAGGGTCCGGCGGACGGTGGCCGGCCGGTCGGTGATGCGGCGGCTGTCGAGGGAGGACGCGCCGGTGCCAAAGACGGTGGCCGCGGGAGTTTGCCGAGGTGGGGCGGGTGGCGCGGGTATCGGCAACGATCTTGGGCGGAGTTCGTGCGGACTTGGTGAGACTGTGCCTTCGGATGCAACCAGTGCGTTTTGAAGGATCATCCTGCTTCTCAGTTGGCTCTTAGGTTTGTTGATTGGGAAGAAGGAAGTTCATGCGCACTCGTACCCGCACCCGCATAGCCGCTGCCGGCGCACTCGCTGCACTGTCCGCGCTCGCGCTCACCGGCTGCAACAGCGGCGACGAGGCTGACGCCGCCGCCGGTTCGTCGGCCTCGACCGAGGCTTCGCCCGAGGCGTCGTCCGGGAGCAGCTCAAGCGGTGGCGGCAGCTCGTCCGGGAGCAGCTCGAACGGTGGCGGCAGTTCGTCCGGTGGCGGCGCCACCGCGGCCTGCACCACCCAGAACACCTCGGCGCAGTTCCGCCAGAGCGCGAACCACGCCAGCGAGTCGCAGGCTGCCGCCGGTTCGCTCAGGATCACCAACTCCTCCGGCGCCGCCTGCACCATCGTCGGTCCCACGGTCGTGACCGTCACCGATGAGGCGAAGGGCAGCGGGCCGGTCTCCGCGGACAACTCCGAGGAAGGCTCGGATGCGGTCGACGTCCCGGCGGGCGGCACGGCGACGGCCGACGTGATGTACAACGACGTGAACACCGAGGGCACCGCGCGCCTCTCCTGCAGGACGGAATCGCCCACGGTCGAGGTCGCGCTGCCGAAGGACGCGGGCACCACGGTGAACGTGATGAAGGCGGACGGCTCGCCGGGCGGTGTCTTCAGCCTCTGCGCCGACTCCTTCAAGCTCGGTGCCTTCTCGGTCGGCTAGTACTGCAACGGTCTTTGCGGTGACGGTTGAGCAGGTTCGGGTGGCGCGTGGCCGCGTCGTTGGTAGTGGCTGATGCGGGCTTGGCGCTGTCGTCTGCGTCGCTGGTGCGATTCGTGCAGAACGTGGTCGATCGAGGCAGGGCGCCGGTGGGTGGGCCGGTGGGCTTTGCGGTCGTGGGTGTGGCGGGCAGGGTGCAGACGTCGACGTCGATGCGCGCCCGCCCCGCCCATCGTGGTCAGCGCCCTTTTCCGTGTCCGTCCCGGCGTCACCTGCGCCTGGGTCCAGTACGGCCAAAAAGAGCTGGGCGGATTACCTCGCGGTATACCGACGCCCTGAACGCGCGCCACATGCGTTCGTTCAAGGCCGCGGCGAAGATCGCGATCGAGGAGACCGCGGAGGCCGATCCGCTGTTCAGCCGGCTGAGCAAGGGTGCCGGTACGCGGGATCCGGTGCAGATGGGGCAGGATCTGCTCGCGCACGAGAACGCTATGAGGGACTGGCTCCGGTCCACAAGGGCGGCACTGGGACGGCTTGCCCACCGGAGCGATGCGGCTTTACAGCGATGCGCTGCACAGGCCCCACCTCATAGCTGCCGACTTCTGTCGCCGCCACCTCGCCGCTGCCTCCGAGCAGGAACGAGGTGTCCGTGTCGTGCGCCCGCAGCGCCCCGAGGACCTTCGAGAGGGTCTTGTAGGCGTCCGATGTCACCAGTTCATCGCCGCTTTCGCCCGGCCCGAGGAATACCGGCACGATCAAAGTGGCGAGTTTCCCGCGCCCGGACGTGTACGCAAGGCACGCCCGACCATGTGCACGATGTCGACGATTGACCCACGCGCGTCCGCGAAAAGCATCCCATTGCACTCCGCCGTATCCACCCCTGCCCCGATCACCTTCACCGAGCTGAGCACACGCAGAGCAGTACGAGCACCAGAAATACCATCGACGAAATCGGACGCGAACTTTTCGGGGACCTGGCGGCGGTGGGCGGGGGAGTGCTCGCTGTGGAGCCGGTCCGCCCGCACCTGTTCCACGGGCGGGTACATCTCCGGGTCGTCCTCGGCCAGCGTGGCGGCGGCCGCCGGCACCCCGGACGCCATCGCCTCCGCTTCCCCCACCCGCGAATGGAAAGACAGCACGCGCCGGATCCGTTCCTCGGCCGCGGCCCGCATCAGCCCGGCCTGGATCGCCGCCATCCGTGCCCCGCGCGCCGCCCCCGATCCGAGCCCCCTTCCAGGAGCGCGGCGTGGAGTTCCGGATCGAGGATGTGCAGGCACAGCACCTGATACGGCGCCACCACGCCCCGCGGCCCCGGCCCACCCGAGAGGGATGGACCCGGGCCGCGGGCATGTCGCGCGGTGTCGCGCTGCTCCTGTTCGGGCTCAGCGCGCCAGCAGGTCGCGCAGGGACCTCGCGATCACCTCGGGGTCCTCCTCGGCCATGAAGTGTCCGCAGGAGACCGTCGAGTGGTTCAGGTCCGCGGCCCAGGCGCCCCACAGCGCGGCGGCTTCGTGGCCCAGGGCCGCGCCCCAGTCCTGCTGGAGGACGGAGACCGGCATGGCCAGCTGACGGCCCTCGGCCCGGTCGGCCCGGTCGTGCTCGATGTCGATGCCCGCCGACGCCCGGTAGTCCGCGACGATGGACGGCACCGCCGCACGGCACGCATCGAGGTAGATCTGCCGGACGGCCGGCGGTACGGCCTCGGGGTCGTTCGCCCAGATGTCCAGGAAGTAGGAGAAGAAGGCGTCCGAACTGTTCTGGATCATCTGCTCCGCCAGACCGGGCGGCTGGGCCATCAGGTAGAGGTGGAAGCCCACAGTCGCCTGCACCCCGTGCAGCGCCTCCCACATGTCCAGAGTCGGCAGTACGTCCAGGCAGGCCAGGTGGGTGATGGTGTCAGGGTGGTCCATGCCGGCCCGGAAGGCGACCAGGGCGCCCCGGTCGTGCCCGGCGAGCGCGAACCGCTCGTGGCCCAGCGCCTTGGCCAGGGCGACGATGTCGTTCGCCATGGTCCGCTTGGAGTAGACGTCGGGCCCCTCCTCGGCCGGCTTGTCGCTGTCGCCGTATCCGCGCAGGTCGGGGCAGATGACGGTGTGGTCGACCGCCAGGTTCTCCGCGACGTGCCGCCACATCAGGTGCGTCTGCGGGAAGCCGTGCAGCAGCACGACGGGGGTGCCGGAGCCGCCGACAGCGACGTTCAGCTCGACGCCGCCCGCCACCTCTGCGCGCCGGTACTCGAATCCCGTGATGCCGTGTGTCATGGCCTGGTGCCTTTCGTTGCCCGGGCCCCGCCCGCTCGGCGGGACCCTTTCGATGAGCGGTGCCGGACCCGGACGGACCGGACCTGCTCCGCGTGGCATGTTCCGCATGCCCTCGGCGGTGGCGGTGTCGCGCCCCGGCCGATGTCACAAGACTCCGGGCAGCCGATCAGCACCGAATGAATGCCTGCGGGTTCGACTAGATTTCTCCTGGTCAACGGGGCTGGGAGTCGGAGAGGAACAGACAGCTTCATGCGCGTGGAATTCGGGGTGCTGGGAGCGGTGAGCGCCTGGGACGAGGCCAAGGAGCCGCTACGGCTCAAGGGGCCACGGCATCGGGCGGTGCTGGCCCGGCTGATCGTCGCCCGTCGTCGGGTGGTGCCCGTCGTCCGCCTCGCGGAGGACCTCTGGGAGGAGCCGCCGGGCGACGCCATCGGCTCGCTGCGCACCTTCGTCGGTGACCTGCGGCGCGCCCTGGAACCCGACCGGCCGCCCCGGACCCCGCCGCGCCTGCTCATCACCGAAGGTTCCGGATACGCCCTGCGGGTACCGAAGGACGACGTCGACGCATGGCGGTTCGAGGAGGTCGTGGAGTCACTCGGTGACGCCGGTCCCGCCCTGGTGGCCCAGCGGCTGGACGAGGCGCTCGGCTGGTGGCGCGGGCCCGCGTTCGCGGACTTCGGTGACGAGCGCTGGCTGCGTTCGGAGCGTTCCCGGCTGACCGAACTGCGTCTGCACGCCGTCGAGCGCCTCGCGGACGCCCGGATCTCCCTCGGCCGCGCGGCCGAGGCCGTGCCCGATCTTGACGCGCACGTCACCGACCACCCGTGGCGCGAGGACGCCTGGCGGCTGCTGGCCCTGGCCCTGTACCGGTCGGGCCGGCAGGCCGACGCCCTGTCCGTGCTGCGCCGGGCCCGTGCCATGCTCCGCGACCAGCTCGGCGTGGATCCCAGCGCCCGGCTGCGACGCCTGGAGGAGGACGTCCTGCGGCAGGCCGAACACCTGGACCCGGACGCCGATGCCTCGGTGAACCGGGTATGGGAGCAGGCCACGGCCGCCTACGAGGGTGCCCTGGGCTCCCGCGCCCGGACCCGTCTTGAGTCGACGGTCGGCCTGATGCGCGACCTCGCGGTCACCGGGGGCGGCGGCCTGGAGGCGGCCCGCCACCACCGCGTGGCGGCCGTCGCCGCCGCGGAGCAGCTCGGCGATCCGGAGCTGACGGCGCGCGTCATCGGGGTCTACGACGTCCCTGCGATCTGGACTCGTTCCGACGACCCCGAGCAGGCGCGCTGGCTGGTGGACACCTCCGAGCGCACACTGCGCGCCCTGGTACCGGGCAGCCACGACGCGGCGCGCTGCCGACTGCTGGCGACCATCGCGGTGGAGTCGCGCGGGGCCCTGCCCGTGGGCGAGGCGGCGTCCGGGGTGCTGGCCCGGCCGCTCCAGGCCGCCGGGCAGGCCGAGGAGATCGCCCGGCGCCTCGGCGACCCGGGGCTGCTGGCGTTCGCCCTGAACGGGACGTTCATGCAGTCTTTTCGGCGGACCGGGCTCGCGCTGCGGCGCGACGGGATCGGCGCGGAGGTCGTGGCACTGTCCGGCCACCACGACCTGGTCCGCTACGAGGTGCTCGGACACCTGATCAGGATCCAGGCTCGGTGTGCGCTGGCGGACCTGGCGGCGGCCGACCGGCATGCGGACACGGTGGACGAGCTCGCGGACCGTCATGAACTGCCGCTGGTCTCGGTGTTCACGACCTGGTACCGCGCGCTGCGCACGGCCTCGGCCGGCTCGCGCGAGGCCGCCGAGGCCGCCTACGCGCAGGCATCCGACTCGCTGCGCGACGCGGGCATGCCGGGACTGGAGCACGGGCTTGCTCCGCTGGCTCGTCTGTCAGTGCGCCTGCGGCACGGAGCATCGGCGGCGGAAGAGGACGCGGACGCGGACTGGGGACCGTACGAGCCGTGGGTGCGGCCCCTGCTGCTGATCGAGGGCGGCCGGACGGAGGAAGCGCGGGCAGCGCTGCGCGGCATCGCTTCACCGCCGCGCGACCTGATGACCGAGGCCCTGTGGTGCCTGACGGCAGGGGCGGCGATCGCGGTGGGCGACCGCACGGTGATGGAGCGGGCGCACACCCAGCTGCTGCCCGCCTCGGGGGAGATGGCGGCCGGAAGCGGGCTGATCACCCTGGGGCCGGTGGCCGAGCAGGTGGGCGCGCTGGAGGAGGCGTTGGCCTGACGGACGTGGAGTGCGGCGGTGAGGTCCGCAACGGCCTGGGCCTTCCTGTCGAAGGGCCCGGAAGGCGTTCCGCAGGACGATGCGGATCGAACGGGCCGGCGCCCCCTTGCGGGTGGCAGTGGCCCGCTCGACGTCGACCCGGGTGATCTCGCTCAGCGGCACCGACATGCGCCACCTGCTGCTCACCGACCTCGACCTGTCCCGTGAGCGGATCGTCGTCCGGCGCGCTGGCAAGCGGCACGTCGTCCACCCGGGCGAACTCACCCACCGCTGCTCCTCCGTGTGGCTCCGTGAACAACACCGCCGCCGGCCGGTGACCACCAACCCGCATCCGCTGATCAACCGATGGACTGCGGTGGACACCACTGACTTGCCCATCGGCATCACGTTCACCGCCACGTCCCGGCCCACCGGACTCACGATGCCGACGCTACGGCAAGACCGAATCCGCGACGAGGCATTCGAGGCCGACGACCCGCTTCACCTGATGCGCCTGTTCGGCATCTCCTCTCACACCGCGACGCGGTACATCACCACCGCTCGTCCTGAGCGCACCTCGAAGCTACCTCGGTGAGTGGTAGAACCAGCTTCTGGAGCAGATTCCCCACTCTGCACCCGCCACAACAGCTCTCCGAAGAGCGACGACTACGACCCACGAAGGCTGCGACGCTCAATCAAGACCGCCGGCGCCCACAACAACCAGGTCGGCCCACGCTGCTGTCGAAGGATCCGTGGCGACGCCCCGGCCACATCATCGTCTGACTGAGTGATGGCCCGCGCGGGGCGAGTGTTGGCGTTGGCGTGATCGGAAACTTGGGCCAGTCTCGTCGTGGAAGAAAGGCCCCGACACATGGTCGCGCACGTTTTCGAATCTCCGCGTGGTGCCCCCGCCGGACTGCGGTTTCTGGCACTCGCCTCGCTGACTGCTGCCACTGCGTGTTCCAGCAGTTCGGCCCAGGGGAGTCCGAGTCCCATCGACACGCACAAGGAACTCGGCGTGGACACCCACCTCCGGGTCGGGGGGAACGGCCCGGCGCCCCAAGCGCCCGGCAGTGCCATGGCAAGCGCGGTCGGGCAGTAGCGATGGCTGCCGGAACCGGCGACCGACCGCGCCGTCACACGGTCACCCGCGTGCTGCTCCAAGTGGTGACCGCAGCCGCCCTGGCAGTGAACGCCTACGTGCACGCCGACCTCGCCCATGCCTACGATCCGGTCGGGCGGCACATCAGCCAGGGAACGCTGTTCCGCCTCGAAGCCGCCGTGGCGTCCCTGGCCGCGTTGCTGGTCCTCCTCCTCGGTCGCCGGCGGCCGGTGTGGGCGTTCGCCTTCCTGGTGTCCGTCTCCGCCCTGGGTGCCGTGCTGCTCTATCGGTATGTGAACGTGGGCGCCCTCGGTCCGTTGCCGAACATGTACGAGCCGGTCTGGTGGCCGAAGAAGACCGCCAGCGCGATCGCCGAGGCCGTCGGTACCGTGGCCTCGCTCGCCGGCTTCCTGATCACCGGCCCGCCGCGCTCTGCGTCCAATCGGGCCGGCACTCCTAGGGGCGGCAAGACCGATGGCATGGGCAGCTGATCGCACGCCGTGCCGCGCCCCCCGCACCGAATCCCGGCAGCTCCTGGGGCTGCTGCTCCTGGCGGTGCGTGAGATGTCTCGTGAGCTCCTCTGAGCCTCGTTTGAGCGGCGCCGGCCTGCTGGCCAGGGTGTCTCCGTCGTCGGGTCGTCCTGCGGTCGGCCGACGCAACTTCGGGCCCGAAGCGTTCTCACCGTGTCCGACCGGTCATCGGCCGGGGCGAAGGTGAAGAGGCCGGCGCCGACAGCCGTACGCGACCTGCGTGAGTTCCGCGATCCGATTGGGCTGCTGGGCAGTCGAGCACTCGCAATCGCGCTCAGACGCGCTCGACCGCTGCCGTCACCAGTTGTTCACACTCTGCCTCCGTGAAGACGTCCGGCAACGTGAGTTGCCCGACGATCAGCCAGTTCAGGGCAGGCATGAGCCGCTTGAGGCCATGGCGTCGCAAGAGATACCGGAGGCCTCGTGGTAAGCGACGTCGGCCCGGACTCGCTCGGGCCGGGGCGACGTTGGCCTGCTGCGGGCCCGGTCCGCAGCCGCGCACCTCATATGCATGCGTGCAGCTGACATCCTGATAGTGACATATGGGGTATGAGTGAGAAAATGTTACCTATACGCATAGCGCTGAAGGCAGGCGAGAGGAGTGCGCCATGATCGCCAAGCTGCTCGGCAAGTTGTCCTTCACCCGTAACTACGGTGCGTACGGCGTCCACAACTGGGGCACGCACACCGGCGACGACAGGATGTGACCGCACGGTCGGCGGGCGCCACGAGGTGCCCGCCGGCATGGTGTCGACGACATCGGTCTGACAGGTACGAGATGTCGGGGGCGATCCCATGGGCCGAGTGAACGAGCCGCCGCGGTTGCCCGGAGGCGGTTTCGCGGCCTGGAGCCGCGACCGGCTGGCAATGGCGCGCCGTGGCGCTGCCGAGTGCGGGGACGTCTGGCAGCTGGAGCCGGGTGTCTATGTAGCCGCTGCGGCCGGACCGTGCGAAGCAGTCCTGCACCGCGCGCAGGACTTCCCCAAACCATCCTCACCTCTCTTCCCGCCGCTGAAGCGGTCGAGCGGAGCGCCGACGCCTGAGGAGGGCGCACACGCTCACACCGCCCGCATGCGCGGACTACGCCCGCAGGCGGTGGCAGCCCGGATCGGTGAGATAGCGCCCAGGACCGCTCAATTTGCCGACCAGTGGCCCACGGGCCAGGACATCGAGATTCTGCCCCCGGTCCGGCACGCCCTGGCAGAGATCGGCGTCCGCTACCTCTTCTCCGAAGATGCTCCCACCCTGCTGCCCTTCGCCTGGCAGCTTTTCCTGGCCAGGGAGGTACTCGTACGCCCCTCGCGCTGGGTATGGCCGCGCTGGGTCCCCACACCGGCACGACGGTTCCGCACACGGCAGCAAGTCGCCTTCACCGACGCTTTGCGGCCCATCGTCCGCCGACGCCGTTCATCGGGCCGGCTCGGTGACGACGTGCTGGGACAGATGCTCCGGCCGTCCTCCCGCCATGGCCTACTGCCGGAAGAAGCCATCCTGGACAGCCTCCCCGGACTCACCGTCGCCACCTTCGAGACACCTACCCGGGCAGCCGGATGGATTCTGCTCCACCTGGCCCGATACCCCCAGGCCGCGGGCCGCGTCGCGGCCGAAGCCGCCTTGCTGCCCGCAGACCCGGCCGCGACGACCGGCACCCACCTCGACGGCCTGCAATACACCCAGGCACTGGTACGCGAGGTGCTCCGCATGTACCCCCCGAGTTGGCTGCTGACCCGGCGCGCCACGCGACAGACCCAGCTCGCCGACTACGCCATCGACGCCGGGTCCACCGTGCTCATCTGCCCCTACACCGCCCACCGCGACGCACGGGAACACTCCGAGCCGGACCGGTTCCGGCCCGAGCGCTGGCTCGATGATTCGGGATCGCCGACGAAACCCGGGGTCTTCCTCGCCTTCGGCACCGGCCCGCACGGATGCGAGGGAGCTGCTCTGGCCATGGCGATGCTGACACTCCTGACCGCGCAGACCGCTCGCCGCTACCACGTGAGCGAGCCGCCCGGACCGGAACCCGGCTACCAGGTCACCACCTTCGAAGGTCTCGCAACCGCCGGCCTGCGTCTGCGTGCCACCGTGCGCGGCTGAGGGCGGTCCTGTTTTTCGGTGAGAGGCCGCCTCAGCCCGCGAACAGCGAACGTTGATCAGGCTCGCGCGCCGTTCCGCACGCACTTGACCGGCTCACGGTTCGTCCATTGTGTGTCGCTGGCCGAACCCGTCGGCGAGCGTGCCCATCATGACGAGGTCGTGGTGCGGGTCGGCGAAGAAAAACGTGTTCCCGTAATTGCTTCAGCATTTCGATCCGACCTTTTCGGACTCGGCGTCTCGCTGTTGTGTCACGTACGCCGGTTCCCTGCCAAGGTACGCCGCTTTCCAGCGCCGTTGATGCGAACGCTGGATGTCGGACGTTCGTCTCTCAGGATGTTGGGCTCGCCGGTATCGGTGCCGCTGTTACGCTGATTCCGTGACGGTATTCCCGCGCACCGTGCCACACGGTATCCGTCGAATTCCAAAAGAGTGTCGCTTGCTTGACCGAAATGCAGCCGCAACCAGGGATATGTAGTCAAGCGCTGATCGTCCCAGCCGCGATGATCAACTCTTCCCATGGAGGACCCGACGAGCGCGTTGCACCCCCTCGCACTTCGAGGGGGAAGTGGCCGAGTCCTCCCTCGCTGCGTGCCGGAGTGACGCCGGCTTGAGGGTCTGCGGCTCCCAGCTCCCCATGGAGGCCGGGGTGAAGGTTGTCGTTGATCTTTCCCGATGTGAGGGGCATGCGCAGTGCGCGTTCCTGGCTCCGGAGGCGTTCCGGATGCACGGTGAGGAAGCGCTCATGTACGACCCGAACCCCGACAACGCCCAGCGCGACCAGGTGCTACGTGCCGCGGCGGCCTGCCCGGTCCAGGCGATCCTGGTCGACCAGCTGGAGGCGCAGCACGCACCGGCGGAAGCGTCGCCGTCATGACCAGCGCCGACAACCTGCGTGCGTTCAAGCGCGATGGCCGCATCGTGGTCGTCGGGGCTTCGCTGGCGGGGCTGCGGGCCGCGGAGGCGCTGCGAGACGAGGGTTTCAACGGATCGTTGACCATGATCGGTGACGAGTTGGGCGAGCCCTACGACCGGCCTCCCCTGTCCAAGCAAGTACTGACCGGCTGGGTGCCGGCCACGGGCATCGCTTTGCCCCGCCGTCGTGGCATCGATGCGGAGTGGCTGCTGGGCGTGCCCGCCAGCGGGCTGGACCTCGCGACGAACCACGTGCGTCTCGCCGACAAGCGCGAGGTTCCGTTCGACCGGGTGCTGATCTCTACCGGGGCACGGGCCCGGCCGTGGTTCGTCGAGTCCGAGGCGGCCCTGGACGGAGTGTTCGTCGTACGTACACGCGAGCATGCCGAGAGCCTGCAGCGGGCCCTCGCCACCGGGCCCTCCCGTGTGCTGGTCATCGGTGCGGGATTCACCGGCTCCGAGATCGCCTCCGTCTGCCGAGAGCGGGACATCCCGGTGACCGTCGCCGAACTCGCGCCGGCCCCGCTCGTCGGGGCGCTCGGCGCCGTGATCGGCGAGGTCGCGGCCGACATACAGCGCGCTCACGGCGTCGACCTGCGCTGCGGTGTCAAAGTCACCCGGCTGGAGGGCGACGCGCAGGGACGGTTCCGCCGTGCTCACTTCGACGACGGCACTACGGTCGACGCCGATGTGGCAGTGGTGGCACTCGGCAGCATCCGCAACACCGAGTGGCTGCGGGAATCGGAACTGGCGGCAGGCGTGTGGGGAATCACCTGCGACACGAACTGCCGCGCCCTCGACCTCAGCGGCCGCGTCACCGACAGTGTCTTCGCCGCGGGAGACGTGGCACGTTGCCCGAACCACCTCTACGAAAATCGGCTCATCTCGCTGGAGCACTGGGCCAACGCGGTGGAACAGGCCGAGGTCGCGGCGCACAACATGGTCAGTGCCCAGGCGGACCGTCGGCCCTACCTGTCCATCCCGCGGTTCTGGTCGATCCAATTCGGTGTCAATATCAAGTCCGTCGGAGTGCCGACCTTCGCCGACGAGGTGGTCGTCACCCAGGGATCGCTGGACGACCATCGTTTCGTCACTACATATGGCTATCGGGGCCGCGTCACGGCTGCCGTGAGCTTCAACAACGGTAAGTGGCTGCACCACTATCGACGGTTGATCGAAACGGCTGCTCCTTTCCCGCCCCCCTGCCCCACGCCGGATCAGCCGGCCGGCGTGAGACCGGTGCCCGTCGACTTCCCCTGCCCAGCCCTGCTCACGCAGGGCGCCACGGTGGTCGTCGCAGGCCATGATCCGGGTGAGCGCCGCGTCACGGCCGAGCACCGGCATCGGCAGGAGGAAGGCCGGACGACCACGACCGGAACTCCTGGCACGCTGCAACGGATCTTCGACTACTCCGCCCGGGCCGACCCCTACCCGCTGTACGCCGAGTTGCGCAAGACGCCAGTGGCGCGGCAGGAGGACGACAGCTACGTCATCAGCACCTACCGCGAGATCACGGACACACTGAATGACCCGCATCTGAGTTCCGACCTGCGCAATCTGTCACGTTCGATGCCCCCGGACGAAGAAGGGGCCACGTTGTCGTTCATCCACATGGACTCGCCCGAACACGATCGCTCGCGGCGTATGGTGATGCGCCACTTCGGCCCCCCGCACACCCCTGGGCTGGTGACCGGACTTGAAGGCTTCCTGGCTGCCACCGTCAGCAGCCTGATCGACGCTGTGGCGGGCAAGGAACAGATCGACGTCGTCGACGATTTCGCCTTCCCGCTCCCCGTAACCGTGACCTGTCACGTGCTCGGCGTGCCACGCGAGGACGAGCCAAGGTTCCACCAGTGGGTGAACGACCTCATGAACTCGATCGACTACAACCCCGAGACCGACCCGAAGGAGAAGCTGGACAAGGGCGTACAGGCCCGCAAGGATTTGTGCCAGCGCCTCGGCGAGCTGGTGGAACGGTGCCATGGCCGGCCGGGAGACGGTCTGCTGTCACGGCTGGCCAACGACGACGGGCCCGACGGGCGGATGACCGACGCCGAAATCGTCGCCACGGCCAGGCTGCTCCTCGTCGCCGGCCATGAGACCATCGTCAACCTCATCACCAACGGCATGCTGACGCTGCTGCGCCACCCGCAGGTGCTGCAACGACTGCGCAGCGAACCAGACTTGATCGTGCCTCTGGTCGAGGAACTGCTGCGCTACGAGCCCCCCGTACACATCATTCCCTGGCGGGTGGCGTACAGCGACATCACCGTCGCCGACACCGTGATCCCCAAAGGCTCGCGGATCATGCTGATGCTGGCCTCGGGCAACCGCGATCCAGACCGCTTCCACGATCCCGACCGCTTCGACCCCGATCGGCGCAACAACCAGCACCTCGGCTTCGGCAGCGGCATTCACCTGTGTTTCGGCGGCCCACTGGCCCGCAGGGAAACCCACATCGCACTGACCGAGCTGGTACGCCGACTCGATCGCCCCAGGCTGGTCGCCGACCCGCCGCCGTACCGGCGCAGCCCCGTTCTCAGGGGGCCGATCCATCTGGACATCGAGCAGGGTGACGGTTGACCCGGCAGGCAGTTGCAAGGCCGTGCCGCGGGCGGCCCGGCCGACTCTGCATCGGGCAGTCCGACTGGACCGGGCTGTCGATCCACCAGGTGATCGCTGCGCTGACATTGCTGAACCTCCGCATCAGGTTGCGCGCGGAGGGCGGGGGACTCACGTCCCCGCGTTCAGCAGCAAGACGGCGGCATCAACACCTTTAAGGTGTCTGCGCAGACTGTGCCCGGCGTCGTGCCGTCCTCTCCGTGGTCCACCTCGATCCGGCCCGGCCCGGCCGATCGACCGGCGTGAACGCCGGCCGCCCGTGCCGACGCGGCGGGCGCGGTGTATCGGCCGGACGCCGCCGACCCGCCCGGCCAGGAGGCCTTGAAGGCGAACCTTCTGCCGTGCATCCAGGTCAGCCTCAGTGCCGGACTTCTGCTGGACCGGACCCACGCCGAGGACGAAGCCCGGTGGCCGACCGCGGTGGCGCGGGAGCGGCAGGAAACCCGGCGGACGTATGCCGCACGGTGCGCCGTGGCACAAGCCCAGCAACTCGTGGAGCAGCCCGGTCCGCCGGGTGAGCACGGTGTGCCTGAGCCGACGGTGCACCAGGCCGCCGTGATGGACCTGACGGGTGCCGGCGACGAGATGGCCCCGCGGTGGCGGAACGATCCGCAGGGAGGCCGGCTGAGCGAACTGGTGGCCGGCGGCGAACTCGCCGCCGACGAGGTCCTCGGCCAGGCGGTCGACTCCGCGGTGCCGACCGGTCTGCCGGCACCGCAGGAGGCGTGCATCGCGTCCGATCCGAGCACGGCGGTGGAACTCTGCCTGAGCGCCGTCCTCCACATCGCGCTCGCGGTCACCCTGACCAGCGCAGACCTCGTCCGATCGGGAACAGGAAAGAGACCCCTTATGCCCATTGGGCCTGGCTACGACGACCCCGAGTACGACAACTACGACCCCGCCCGGCACGGCCAGAACACCCCGCTCCGGCAGTGGCTGTACGAAAAGCTCGCTGCGACAGGCCTCAGTCACGCTCACGACCTGGCCGCCGGCCAAGCCCCCCCGCCAACCGGTACAACGGCCTCGACGACACGCAACTGACCGGCAACGCCATGGTCACCGGCACGAGCGCCGACGACGTCCGCGACGCCCCACAGCCGACCTCGCCCACCGGGCGCGCGAGCAGCAGCTTCGAGACCACCCGGACATGGCCGTCCTCGACGCAGACCTGGACCGCATCAGGCAGTTCGGAAACACACCGGGCCGACGCCAGGTCCGGCTGATCAGCGCAGTGGCGGAATCCGGCGGCGATCACCCGCGGGAGTGGCCGCAGCAGACTCCCACGAGTGAACAACAGTTGCTGATCACCGCGACATCAGCGCCTGCCGGCCCCCACGCCCGTGCGGCGAGTTGAGCCGAGACCTGGACCGTCGAGTGAACCGCCCCCGCCCTCAACTGGAGCGTGTCTCCTCAATCTGCCGGCCGTTCGACCTGAGGCGCCTGTCCGGTCGGTGATCAATGATGCGACAGGGGAGCTGATCGAGCCGTTGGTGACGGCTGATCCGGTCCGTGGTCGGCGCCGGGCCGACCGTCCTCGCCCCGGTTGCTCCTCTCATTGGCAGTATCAGAGGCCGCCCCGGTGGCAAAGCTGATGGATGCCCCGCTCTTACGCGGGGTGAGAACAGTTCCCCCGAATCGTCGGGGAGGTTTCAGTCGATGGCGCAGGCGAGGTAGAGGTCGACGCGGTCGCGGGCGGTGGAGAGGTCTCGGCCGGTGAGATGTTCGATGCGGCCGATGCGGTAGTGGAGCGTGCTGACGTGGATGTGGAGAGCGGCCGCGGTGGTCCGCCAGGCGCCGTTCTCGCCCAGGAACACGGTCAGGGTGTGCACGAGGTCGGCGGCGTGTTCGGTGTCGTATGCCTCCAGGGGGCCGAGGAGGCGGTGCCGGTAGGAGGCGCGGATCTCGGCGGGGACTCCGGCGAGGAGCAGTAGGTGGGAGTCGAGTTCGGCTGCGGTGACGAGGGAGAGCCGCTGGGGGCGCAGGGCGGCGAGGCGGGCGGCGTGACGGGACTCTTCCAGGGCGCGGTCGAGGCCGGAGGCGTCCGGGGCGGTGGCGCTGAGGCCGAAGGCGATCCGGCCGCCGTCGGCGGCGGGTTCGAAGGCGGTGAGGCGGGTGCGCAGGAGCTCCGTCAGGGGTTCGCTGTCTTTCTCGTGGTGGAGTGAGACGAGGATGGTGAGTCCGTGTTCGCCGCCGGCGACGACGGCCTTGGCGCCGGTGGTCTCGTCGATGACGCTTTCGGCGAGGTCGGCGGCGAGGTCCCAGGGGCGCAGGGCGCCGCGAGTGAGGGCGGTGAGGGCGAGCAGTGGGCGGTCGGGGGAGATGCCTGCGGTGAGCAGGCGCGCGTGGACGGTGCTTGGGGGAGCGCTGCCGTCGACGAGGGCGATCAGGTCGGCGTGGAAGCGTTGTTCGGTGCGGCGGCGTTCGTCGCGGCGGGCGCCGCCAAGGGCGAGGAGTTCGGCTGTCTGTTCGGCGGTGCCGAGACTGTCCGCGCCGAGGTCGGCCGGTGTGCCGCGGATGACGAGGTGGCCGCCGCCGGCGCCGTGACGTCCTATCGGCAGCAGGGTGTGCCCGTCGGAGACGGGTGGCTGTTGTGCCCGCAGTGCCTGGACCGCCAGCTGTGTGCGGAGCGTGGCGGGCAGAGCGTCGTCGGCGCCTGCGAGGAGGCGCCCGGCGACGGAGAGTGCCCAGCAGTCGGTGTCGAGTTCGGTGGCGAGCATCGCGACCAGGCCGCCGAGGTCGGCGCCTTCGACGAGGGCGGCGACGAGCCGTCGGTGACGGCCGAGGACGTCTGCGAGTTCCCGGCCGCGTTCGCGGTTGATCCGCTCGATGACGGTGCGGGAGAGGGCCCCGTAGGAGATCTCGGACGGGGCGGCCAGGACGGGAATGCCGCGGCGCTCGCACGCCTCGACCAGCAGGGGCGGCACCTCGCCGAGGAGGAGGTCGCCGGCCACGAGGGCGGCGGCCCCGCCCTGGTCGAGGGAGGCGGCGAAGGTCTCGCAGTCGGCGGGCGTGCGGTACCAGCCTTCGCTGGTGAGGACGAGCTCGCCGCCGCCGAGGAAGGCGGCCGGTTCCAGCAGGTCGGTGGTGTAGACCCAGCGCAGCTCGCGGTCGAGCGGTACGCCCGGGGTCAGCAGCTCCAGCCGCAGCCCTGGCTCCCCGAGCAGGTCCCGTACGCGCACAGTGTCCCGCCTTCC
Organism: Streptomyces sp. CLV115; assembly: GCF_038448545.1. Classification (NCBI taxonomy): domain Bacteria; kingdom Bacillati; phylum Actinomycetota; class Actinomycetes; order Kitasatosporales; family Streptomycetaceae; genus Streptomyces; species Streptomyces sp. CLV115. The sequence goes on along the minus strand of NZ_JBCEWQ010000091.1, from coordinate 10,310 downwards.
CATTCCCGTCTCCGACGATCGTAGGAAAGGAGGGTGGATCTTCGCCACTGTTTCACAGCGATGGACGCTGCCAGAGGCCTGTTCGACGGGTGTGTACTGCCGTTGCTGCAGCACTCCGGAATCCCTGACTTCCTACGAATGATGGAAGGGGGCACGACATGACCTCAGCAGGCCCTCTCACACAGCGGCTCTCCGCCGCGGTGCGCTCCGCCACCACGGTGGAGACCTCCGGCGTCGAACCGATACCCGCCGACGACCGCGAAGGCGGACCGGGTTCGTCGTTCACGCTCTGGTTCAGCTCCAACGTCCAGTTCTCCAGCCTCACCAGCGGCATGCTCGCCACCGCCGCCTTCGGGCTCGGCTGGGCGCAGGCCCTGCTCGCGATCGTGGTCGGCAGCGCCGTGGGTGCGGCGGCCATCGGGATCACCTCGACCTTCGGCCCGCCCGAGGGCGTCGGGCTGCTTGTGCAGACCCGACTGCCGCTGGGCCGGCGGGGTGCGGCGATCCCGGCCGTGCTGGTCTTCTTCAAGGCGTGCGCGTGGTTCGCGGTCAACTCGATCCTCGGGGCCTTCGCCGTCCAGACCCTGATCGGCACCGGCTTCGGACCCGCCTTCGCCCTCGTCACCGTCGCCCAGGTGGCTATCGCGCTCGTCGGCTACGGCTTCATCCACCTGGTGCAGAAGGCGATGGCCCTCGTCCTGCCGCTGCTCTTCATCGGCGTCTCCCTCTACGGGTACACCGAGAGCGACCTCGGCTCCGGCTTCGACGCCGTCAAGGCGGGCCCGCTCGGCTTCGTCGGCGCCTTCGCCCTGGTGGTGGCCGTCCAGGCGGCGCGGGCGCTGAGCTTCTCCTCGTACGCAGCCGACTACACCCGCTACATGCCCGCGGACACCCCGCCCCGCAAGCTGTTCCTGTACGCCTTCACCGGCACCTGGCTCGGCTCGGTGTGGATCGCGAGCCTCGGCGCCGCCATCGGCACGATCGCCTTCATCGGCACCCCCACCGACCTCGTCGGCCAGGTCCTGCCCGGCGCGCTGGCCACCGTCACCATGCTCGCCCTCGGCATCTCCACGATCACCTCCAGCTGCCTGGACTGCTACTCCGGAGCCCTGGCCTGGCTGATCGCCGGGGTGCGGATGGCCCGTTGGCAGGCAGTCCTCGTTGTCGGCGGCCTCGGCAGCACGGTCGGCTGGTTCGCCGGCCAGGGCGATTACTGGAAGTCCTTCGAGAACTTCCTGATCATCCTCGGCAACTGGATCGCCCCCTGGCTCGCCGTGATGCTCGTCCAACGCTTCCTCGTCCGGGGTGTTCCCGGTGAGGACACGCCCCGCAACTTCGGGCCCGGATTCGCCGCCTGGCTGCTCGGACTGCTCGCTGCGGTCCCCTTCATGAGCCAGCCCGGCGTCTTCGAGGGCCCGATCGCCGAGAGCCACCCGGCCCTCGGCGCCTGCGCCGCGGCCGTCGCCTTCCTGACGGCCGGGCTTCTCCACTACATGCTCACCCGGAACTCCCGGACCCGAGCCACACCCCGCTCCACCGACACCTCCAAGGAGATCCACGCATGACCGCCGTCCCCGCCACGACGCCCGCGACCGACACCGACCTCGCCCGCCTCCGCGCCTCGGTGGAAATCGCCCGCCGCTCCCGCGCCGCCGGCAACCACCCCTTCGGCGCCCTCCTCGCCGGCCCCGACGGCGAGATCCTGCTCGAAGCGGAGAACACCGTCACCACCGGGCGCAACGCCACCGGACACGCCGAGACCAACCTCGTCCGCCTCTCCACCGAGAAGTACGACGCCGACTTCCTGCGCACCTGCACGCTCTACACCAGCACCGAGCCGTGCGCGATGTGCTCCGGCGCCATCTACTGGGGCAACATCGGCCGCGTCGTCTACGCGCTGGGCGAGGACGAACTCCTCGACCTGACCGGCGCCAACGAGGAGAACCCCACCATGTCCCTCCCGTGCCGCGAGGTCTTCAGGGCCGGCCAGCGCGACCTCCCGGTCGTCGGCCCGATCGACCTCCCCGAGGCCCGCGAGATCCACACGGGCTTCTGGAACTGACCTCCAGAAGCCCGACAAGCACCCTCCCGGGAGCCGTCAGGGACCTCCGGGAGGGCTCTCGGCGGGCCATACGGAAGCACCTCCGTAAAGCCCGCTGAACCCCTCCCGGGAGCCGTCAGGGACTCCCGGGAGGGCCCACCAGCCAAGGTCGCAGGCGCAATCACAACTCCCACAACTCATCCGCCACCGGCCGCTCGACAATCCCCGCCACGGCCAACATCCCACGTAACCAATCGAGATGACTTCCAAGCATCAGGTGTCTCTTGAGCGGCGGGCCAGGAACTTGCCCAGTTCCCACAGGAGCAGTAGCGCGAGGGCGGCCAGCAGCGCCCAGCCGAACTGCCGCGCGTTGATCTCGGTCGTCCCGAGGACGCGGCGGAAACCGTCCATCTGGGTCACCAGGACCGCGATTACGAACTGGGCCAGTGCCACCCAGTTCATCTGCTTGCTGTCGAAGACGGACGTCGTCAGCACCGAGTCCGTCTCGCTGCGGCACTCGAACGCGGCGACGATCAGGCAGAGGGCGAACGCGGTGAACGCGATCGACTGACCGGTCTCAGTACTGTCGAAGTGAGTCTGACCGAGCTTGATCAGTCCGAGGAGGAGGGCGGTGATCGCCACTCCGCCGAGTCCGACCGTGACCAGTACGGGCCGGGTGAGGACGGACTCCCCTCGTGGACGCGGCCTGCGTCGCATGAGTCCGGGGCTCTCCCGGTCGAAGCCGAGCGCGAAGCCAAAGGAGGCGTTGACGACGAAGTGGATCCACAGCACCTGCGGCGGGGTGAACGGCTCACCGCCGGCGATGTTGAAGACGGTGGCCCCGAGGAAGGTCAGGACGAAGGTGACGAGCAGGAGCAGGACGAATCGGATGTACTTGGTGAGGTTGTCGTAGATTCTCCGGCCCTGCTCCACGGCGTAGACGATGGTGGCGAAGCGGTCGTCGGAGAGGATCATGCGTCCGGCGTTCTTCGCCACGTCCGTGCCGCTGCCCATGGCGATACCGATGTCGGCGGCCTTGATGGCGGGCGCATCGTTGACGCCGTCCCCGGTCATCGCCACGACATCGCCCTTCCTCTTGAGGGTGTCGGCGAGCAGTACTTTGTGCTCCGGTGCGACGCGGCCAACCACACCGATGCCGTCGATGCGGGCGAGCTGCTCGTCCTCGCTCATGGCGGCGAAGTCGGCGCCGAGGACCGCCTCGCCGGGGATGCCGAGCTGCCGGGCGATCGCCGCGCCGGTGGTGACGTCGTCACCGGTCACCATGCGGACCCGGATGTGCCCCGCCTGCGCGCCGGCCACGGCTTCCTTGGCGTCCTCGCGGGGCGGATCGACCATGCCGACGAGGCTGGTCATCCGCAGCTCGGTGACGTACGCCAGGAGGTCGCCGCCCGGATCGAAGCCGGCCGGGTCCAGATCACGGGTGGCGGCGGCCATCACCCGGCGCCCCTCGCTGCCCATCCGCTCCGTCTGCGCGTCGGCGCGCGCGATCAGTTCGGCGTCCCATGGGATGTTCTCGCCCGCCGCGAGCGCGGTGGCGGCCCGCGCCGTCACCGCCGGGACCGCGCCTTTGACGAAGCACCGGACGACTTGCCGCCCGGAGAAGTCGACCGCTTGGTTGAAGGTTGCCATGAGCTTGTAGGCCGGGTCGAACGGCAGCGTGGCGAGCCGGGGAAGACCCTCCCGGGTGGCGTCGATGTCCAGTCCGGCCTTGTGTGCGAGCACCAGCAGCGCGCCCTCGGTGGGATCACCCACCACCTTGCCGTCCACCAGCTTCGCGTCGCTGGCCACCACGTACGGCACAATCGCTTCCTCGATGCCCGAGGAGGACCCCGCCGCATGGTGGATCTTCCCGTCGAGCCCGTAGCCGGTGCCCGAGACGGTGTACCGGTCGGTGGGACTCACGACTTCGACGGCGGTCATCTGGTTCATGGTCAGAGTGCCGGTCTTGTCCGAGTTGATCGCCGACGTGAACGCCAGGGTCTCGACCGACGGCAGCTCCTTGACGATGGCGTTCCGCTTCGCCAGGTTGAGGCTGCCGACGGACAGGATCGCCTGGGTCACCGTCGGCAGGGCCTCGGGGATGGCGGCGATGGCCAGCGAGACCGCACTGACGAACAACACGTCCCAGGCCTGGTCCCGCCCGCGTCCCAGGGCGAACATCACGATCATGGTCAGGGCCGCCGCCCCCGTGATCCACAGCGTCAGGGTGTTGAGTTCCCTGGTGAGCGGCGGTACCTCCTTCTCGGTGGCCGACAGCATCCCGGAGATCTTGCCGACCTCTGTTGCGGCGCCGGTCGCGGTGACGACGAGCACGCCGCTGCCGTGGGTGACCGGGGTGTTCATGAAGGCCATGTTCGTCCGGTCGCCGGGCGCCGGCCGGATGCCCGCCAGCGTGCTGGCATCCTTCGCGGCGGGGACGCTCTCGCCGGTGAGCGCCGACTCGTCGATCTGCAGAGCACTGGCCTCGATGATGCGTCCGTCCGCCGCCACCTGGTCCCCGGCGGCGATGAGCACGATGTCGCCGACCACCAGCTGTTCGGCGGGGATCTCGGCTTCCGTGCCGTCCCTGCGTACCCGTGCCGTCGCCTTCATCATCGACTGCAGCGCGTTCATCGCGCTCTCGGCCTTTCCTTCCTGGCGCAAGCCCACGACTGCGTTCAGCAGGGTCAGGACGATCAGCAGGATCGCGGTGGTCCACTCATGGATGAGCAGCGAGACGACTGCCGCGGCCACGAGGACGATCTGCATGTAACTGCGGTACTGCCTGAGGAACCGGCGCCAGGCCGCAGGCCGCTTCTCCTCGGGCAGCGAGTTCGAGCCGTGCGCGGTCAGCAGCTCCGTGGCCCGTGCCGCGGAGATACCGACCGCTGGATCGACATCGAACGCCGCTGCAACTTCCTCAGGAGCGTGCGCGTACCAGCCGTCGCCAGAAGACGGAGGCTGTTCTCCCACAGAATTCGAACGCACCGTCATCGCCCTGCCTCCGATCCCTGGCCGTGGACGCGTCCGGGCCGGTCGCGCGCCGCTCCGGCAGGTCCTAGCCGCGCTTCTTCTTCGGCCGGTCTTTCCGCCCAGCGGCCCGCGCGGCCGATGGATGCCGATCTGTGTACGGATCGGCCGGTGCCTTGGCAGGGGCCTCCTGCTCCAGGTCACGTTTGGTGACGAGTAGGTCCTTGCGTGCTTCTTCCCCGACATCGGGGTAGTGAGGATCGATGTCCATCAGGGTGTGCGCGAGGATCGCCGCCGCGCAGATCCGCGCGAACCACTTCCGGTCCGCCGGCACGACGTACCATGGCGCCCACTTCGTACTCGTGGCCGACAGCATCTCGGAGAACGCGTGCTGGTAGTCGTCCCACCGGCGCCGCTCGCGAACGTCGGCCGCGGAGAACTTCCAGTTCTTCTCCGGCCGGTCGATCCGCTTCAGGAAGCGGATGCGCTGCTCCTCCTTGGACAGGTTCAGGAAGATCTTCACCACCTTGAACCCGTTGTCCGTGAGATAGCGCTCCCAGTGGTTGATCTCCCGGTAACGACGCTGCCATATGTCCGGCCCGCGCGCGTCGTCCGGCAGTTTCTGCCGGACCAGGTTCTCGGGGTGGACGCGTACGACGAGGACCTCCTCGTAGTGCGAGCGGTTGAAGATGGCGATTTCACCGCGCGTGGGCAGGCGCTGGGCGTAGCGCCACAGGTAGTCGTGGTCGAGTTCCTCGGCGGATGGCACCTTGAAGCTGCTGACCCGGACGCCCTGGGGATTGACGCCGCTCATCACATGGCGGATTGTTCCGTCCTTGCCACCGGCATCAAGGGCCTGGAGGCACAGGAGTACGCCGTAGGTGTTCTGGGCGGCCAGCCGCTCCTGGTACTCGGCGAGCAGCGACACTCCGGTCCGGAGCAGCTCGATCCCGCCCCGCTTCTTCAGACCTGCCTTGTAGCGAGGATCGAAGTCCCGGCCAAGGCGCACCTTCGACCCCGGTTCCACGCGGAGCGGCCCGATGAAGTCCGCGATGCGCTCGGCTCTCTCGTCCGACATCACGATCAGCCCTTCTCTGGTCCGGGGTGAGCGGGGCGCGTCCCGGGGCCGCTCTGCTGTCGATGGCCTGACCGGGAGCGGTGCGGCATGCGGCACGCAGCACCCTCCGCGACCGGCGCTCGACCAGGATCGGGACGTATGCTCTGACCCTGGCCTGGTGGAACGGGTCGTACGCGGTCCTGACCGCCGCCTCGACGGTGGACGCGTCGACCAAGGGGTAGGCAACTCTCAGCCGCGCCACCACGTTCCGGATCAACACCAGTTCGTCCTGCGGGCCGGGCGGCGGGACGGTCGGAGGCCCTGCCGGATCGGTGCGCTCCACCGGCCCGGAGTGGCGGCTGAAGCCCCCGACGGGGAGGCACGCACGGACGCCAGAAGTCTGCTCTTCGACCGTCATGGCCGCATGTATCCCATCTCCCACAACCTCCAGACCGCGGAACCACACATCCCGCCACAGCCGCGGCAGGATCCCTCGCTCATTGTCTGTTCGCCCGGACAAGTTCGCCCCCTGAGACCGAGGCCGGGGCGGGAAACCGCCGAGGGAGGCGTCGGCGCCGCGGCCGGGCCGCTGATTGTGGGAACTCTTCGACTGCCACCGCATACGACCTGCCCGGCGTGGCTTCGCCCGGCGACCACGTCGTCCCCGCCGATTGACCGGCGCCCCGGACGCCTGGGCTTCGCTGCCCAGCTCAAGTTCCTGACCTGGCGCGGCCGGATTCCCCGGATACGCGTGGAGCTGCCGCCCGATGCGATCGAGCACCTCACCGACTCCGTTCCGTAGTCGGTGGTGACGGCAGGTGACGGGCGTCGTCGACTTGCGAGATGTCAACTCCCCTGTGGGAAAGGCGTTTTCAGGGCTCCCGGCGCTGGTCGTCGAGGATGTGGCGGACGACGGCGAGATGATCCGGGTCTTGGCCCGGACCCGGGACGTTCCCGCGCGAGTGCGGCTGCCGACCTGTACGGGCTGCTGCGCTCGTACTGCCGCAGAGTGGGTCGGCTCGACCTGTCGCTGATGGTGGCCGACCGGGCGCTTCGGGAGGCCGAGGATGCGGATGATCCGCTGCGGATCGCCGCTGCCCGGTGGAATCCGGGACGCGTACTGCTCTCCCGGCCGGGCCAGGAAGCGGAAGCTGCCGAGGTTGCGATGGGTGCCGCTGACGAGCTTGGCCGCACGCTCAAGACGGCCGGGGTGGCCGAAGTCCGTGGCACTCTTGAGCTGGTCGCCGTGGTGGCCGAGGCCCGAACCGGCCGTTCGTGGGCCGCCCGTGAACACCTGACCGGGAGCGTGGCGCCGCTGGCGGAGCAGGTGGGGGAGAGGGGAACACCTTCTGGACGGTGTTCGGGCGCACGAACACCGAACTGCACGCCGTTTCGGTGGACATGACCGACGGCGACGCGGTCGAGGGCTTCGCCTGGCCGACCGTGTCGATGTCAGCAAGCTCCCGTCGATGGAGCGCCGGTTCACTTTCGGCCTGGAGGTTGCCCGCTGTTACGACCCGTGCCGTGACGAACAGCTCGGCGCCGCGGCCGGACCGACCGTCATGGACCCGGCCGGCCGCACGATGTACTTCCTCGTCCCGCCGGGCACCACCCGGACCTGGGCCGTCCCCCGGACCACGGCCCTGGGCGTTGCCACCCACGTCGTCCTCCCGCCCGACCACAAACAGGCCCCGCCCGGCCCACAATGGCTGCTGACCCCAAACAGGACATTCACCAGCACCAGTGCCCTGCAGCGGGCACTCGTCACATTCCAGGGACCACGCACCAGGGCACGGCCCGACGAACTCTGCGATCTGGCACGGCTGACCTTCGGCCAGGCACAGGTACGGAACTGCGCCCTGTGCGGAGCACAGCTCCTCACGGACCGGTCACTCGGTGTATTCACCCACGACCGGGGTCTCCTCACCGAGCCGACCGAACTGCGGGCCTGCGCCCCCGTGTGCCGAACCCCCGGGACAGATGAACTGCCTGCCCCCACTGACAAGAGCGGGGAGATGGAGAAGGCGCCGCACCGGGTGAGTGGGTTCGGCGCCTCTTCTGTAGGGCGGGGGCAGGCTCGTCGGCGGAGTGCAGGCCCGACGGGCGTCTTCGCCCGCCTCTTCAGGTCCCGCCGCCTGCGCCGGCGGAGCTCGTCGGTCGTTGGGCACGGCGGGTGGGTTCCAGCGCTGCACGGGGACTGTGGCCGCGGCGAGGTGCAGACAGGCACCCAGGTCGAGGTTCACCTCACCGCAGGCGGGCGTGGCGCCGGCAGGGACGAGTCGGGTGCATCCGGCGAACTGGTCAGTAAGTCCGGTTGGTGGGGCGGTTGTTTACGTGTGTCGATACTCTCCAGTGCATGACATCCCAAGGGCGTAGTGCCGGAACCGTCTTGTGCATCGTCGTGGCCATGATCAGCTTGATCACGGCGGTGATCTTGTCGGCGGTCGCGTTGGACGCGGCCTCCAAGGTGGCCGATGAGCCACTGGGCGAACTCGGAGGCACGTCGATTCTTTTCAAGGAACCCAACTGCGAGGCTGATCGCGACGCCGCACCCACTCAGCCGTACATGAAGTGCCTCTTCGAGTACCAGTCGGCCAATCAACAGGGTGCGGCGCTTTGGGAAAGGGAGACTGTGGCACGGCAGGCCGACATCCAGACGAAGGGCAACTTGGCGATCATCTTCGGTCTGCTCGGTGTGACCTTCGCCGTCTGTGCCGTGGTGTCCAACCGCGGCCGCCGGGCCGAGCCGCAAGCCACAGTGATATGAGGCGGCCGTGCTACTGCCCCGGCGTAGTGGGGCATTAGCAGAGCCGGGCGTACGTAGGTCTGGGGGAGAGACCCGACGGGCCGCAGGTGAGCGGTGGAGTGCGTACGTGCCTTGTCATGGACCGTAGCGGATGCCGGAACGGAGTGGCGTGCGAATCGCGGTGCGGTTACCGCAGTGGCCGCACCGGCCGCCGACCCCGACGACCGGTGGGCCGGCGGCCACTCCGTCTCGGTCGACCGCACCACCCTTGCCTGGTGCACCGCCGCGCAGATACTCGTCGACCATCACACCGGCATCGACCGCCAGGTCCTTGCCGTCGATGCCCTGTTGCGCGAGCTCGGAATCCGGGGCCTCGCCCAGTCCACTTCGACCTCCGGCATCGGCGAGGACGCCACCCGGCCGACCCGCCAGGGCATCGGCCGCCCGCCGGAGTACGAGTTCGCGGGCCACGACCACATCTTCCCGGTCCGCGAGCCCCGCGATGTCGCGGCGTTCAGCGGATGGCTTGGTGCGGCGTCCAGTGTCTCGTCCATCCGCTCTGTCTCGGCACCCTGCCAGGGAACGCCATATTCCGCCGTGCGGCTCAGAGTTCGACCCTACGCACCGTTCCGCGGTCGCCTTGTGGAAGAAGAGCACTGTGAGCGAACCCCGAAGTGGGCGTGCTCAAGCGGAGGGGGGAAATCGAGCCGTTCTGGCTGGCAACTGTAAGGGGCGGGTCGGCGTCCCCAGCCGGTGAAACGGTCGACGCATGCAGCCTCCTGAGCCCATTACGGGAGCGGGCCGACGTATGCCTGTAGCGTATTCACAACTTTCGTGCGGCCGCTTCGGCACACGGTTTACGCACCATCAACGCGTGTCAAAAGGATCAGGTCACGAGCTCGAATTCTCAAGTCGCTTCGCGGGCAACGGAATCCTGCCAATGTTGGCAGCCCTGTGGCGTGGCAGCCGGAGTGAGCGCAGAGACCGGGCCTTCGCCTGCGGGTGGGTAAGGACCGTCCTGCCTTACGGGTTGCAGGGGAGCTGAGGATGAACGTGAGCGTCGCGATCACGGGGCAGGAATGGCGGATGAGCTGCGTTCCTTGCATGAGTGACTGACGGTCGAGGAGGAGCTCCGGGGCCGGGTGCGGCTGATGCAATTGCCGCGGCAGGCTCCCGGCGATGGCCAACATGGGCGCGAAAACGGGAAGCGAGTCCATGCGCCAGGTGTGGTCGCTACCGCATACGGCGACACCCGGGGCGCCCTGTTGTCCCCGAACAGCTCTGTGGCCGGCGCCCTACCCCGTCAGCACCACCGACCCCGTGCACACCCTGCGCACCTAGGCGCTGTTTCTCGGATCATGTCCGGAGCCAGATAGCGAGGGCTGCGAGTGTGACGGTGCCGAGGTAGATGTAGGCGCGCTTTTCGTAGCGGGTGGCAACAGCCCGGAAGCCTTTGAGGCGGTTGACGGCGCGTTCGACGGTGTTGCGTTTCTTGT
>NZ_JBCEWQ010000090.1:0-34937 GCF_038448545.1 Streptomyces sp. CLV115 | reverse complement strand
TGGCCGGGCTGGTCGGGCTCGGGCATGCGGCGTCTCCCGTGGGCGCGGGGCGGTGGACGGCAGTGGCTCGCGTCCGGGTTCCGATGCTGCCAGAGCGCCGGGCCGTGTTCCGGTGCGGCGGCTTCGGGGCGGGGCCCGGTCGCCGGTGCGCCGGTGCGAGGCCGCCGCACGGTGCCGGAATCACCGCTGGCCGGAAGGCTGTTGTCCGGATTCTGGTCGATTGCAGGACGTATTCCGGCGGCTGCCGCGAAACGGCCCTGACGGCCGGCGCGCGTGGGCATCATGTCCGCAACGGGGCCCCGGGTGGGCCCGGGGGCACCACGACTGCCCGAACGGGCAGCGGGGGGAGGGGTGTTGAGCGACACCGACGACGCCGGGCCGAGGGAACGGGCGGCCGACGCGATCCGCCGGACGGCGGGAGCGCGGGCACTGCCCGCGGCGGTCGCCGAGCCGACCGGCCCGCAGGGAACGGAACGGGACGCGCTGATCGCCGAACTCGTGGCTCTTGTCGCCGAGTTCGAGAGCGTCATGCCGGACGATCCGCTGCGGCAGACGATGACGGCCCGGCTCGGGACGCTGACCGGGGCGCGGTGGGCGGCCGACGGGGAGGAGACCGACCGGCACGAGGCGATCCGCCTGCTGCGCGCGGCCCGCGCGTCCGGTCTCCTCGCACCGGACGACCGGCTGGCGGCCGCGCGTGAACTCGTCGCCCTGCTGCTGGGCCCGGCGGTACGCACCCCCCTGGGCGGCCCCGGCCACGAGATCGGCCTGGACGGGCTCTCGTTGCTGATGCGGTTGGGCAGGCCCGAGCGGCTCGGCGGTGCCGGCATCATCGAAGCCGTTCCCGAGATCGGCCGGCTGGTGGAGGAGATCGGCGGGCAGACGGGCGGAATTCCGCCCGAGGCGCTCCGGGGACTCTCGATGATGGGTGAGTACGCCGCGGTGGTGGACGGCGGCGATGCCCAGGGCATGCTGGCCATGTGCCAGGCGATGCTCGCCGGTGACCTCGGCCCGGCGATGACCTCCGGCCCGATGAGCTCGGTCCTGGAGGCGGTGGTCCCGCTGGCGCGGGACTACGCACGGAGCCTGTCGGACGGGAGCCCGGCGCCGGACCCGGCGGACGAGGGGGCGGCCGTGGGGTCCGGCCGTCCGGGAGCGGAACCCGGCCCGCGGTCCGCACCGGAGAAACTGTCCGCGGCCGCGGCCGCCCTGTCGGCGCCGGAATCGGCCGACTCGATCGACAACTGGCGCGACAGCCTGGCCCTGCTCATCGAGGTGAGCCGGCCGGGCATGCTCTCCGAGCAGGAGGTCGCCGAGCTGATGGGCAGGCTGGGCGACCCCGGACAGGGGGCGGATCCCGGCGACCAGGTCATGGCCGCGTTCGGCGCGATGGGGCTCGGACTGCGCACCGGCCGCCCGGAGGACTTCCAGGAGTCGCTGCGGCTGATCCGCGAGGCCGTGGCGGCGTCCGGACCCGACGACACCCTGGCCTGGATGGCTCGGGGCATGCTGCCCGGCATCCTGGTCGGCGCCATGCTGACCGGCGGGAGCCTCCAGGACCTCCAGGAGGCGCGCGCCCTCCTGGACGAGTCCCTGCTTCCCGGCGGGGGACTGGCCGGGACCATGCCCGACCTGCCGGGCTCGGCCGGACTGCTGCTGGTGAGCCGGTGCCTGCAGATCCAGATGCGGGCGACCGAGGCGATCGAGGCCGGTGACACGGAGACGCTCGAAGCGTTCGTGGGCGACCTCCTCGACCTCGTGGACGACTGCGACGACGACGAGTGGTCGTTCCTCCCGCTCTACGAACTGGGCGTGGTCCATCTGGCTCTCGCCTCGCTCACCGGCAGCGTCGACTCGCTGCGCAGCGCGGTGCACTACCAGGAGCAGGCGCTGACGGGTCCGGGCGCGCCGCAGATCGCACAGCCGCTGCTCGACATGAGCTGGGCGCCGCTGCTGACCCTCAGCTCCTTCCTGGAGCCCTCCGTCGACCGCATCCAGGAAGGCATCCGGCGCACCCGGGCGACCCTGCGGGGCGTTCCCGTGCTGGCCGATCAGCGGGTGCGGGCGCGGAGCGCGATCGGGCTGGCCCTCGACGCGGTGTACGGCCTGACCGGGGATCCGTCCGTCCTGGACGAGATGATCGCCGAACTGGAGTGCACCGAGGAGGAGTTGGGGCAGGCGAGCGGGGCATCGGCCGCCGCCGTGCACTGGCAGCTGGCCGACGCGTACGGGCGGCGGGCCGCCCACGAGGGGGCCGATCTGGCCAGGGCGGTCGAGTGCGCCCGGAGTTCGCTGCGCACCACCGCCGACGACGTACTGCTCCAGCAGGGCGTCCGGCACGGCCTCCAGGTCGCCAGGACCGGTGCCAGCCGTGCGCTGGCCGCCGCGGGGTGGGCGGTCCGCGCCGGGCGGCCCGAGGACGCGGTGGCCTGCCTGGAGGAGGGGCGGGCGCTGGTCCTCGGGGCGGCAGCCGTCTCGGCCACGGTCGCCGAACGGCTGGCGGAGCGCGGTGAGCACGAACTGGCCGGACGGTGGAGCCGGGACACTCCCCCGGCGGCCACCGCCCTCCGCGCGCGGGGCGGCCGGTCCGAACTGGCGGAGGCCGTGCTGGGCGCCTCGCTCGGCAACCCGGAACTGCCGAGCGCCGTGCGCCGCCGGGCCCTGGAGCTGCTGCGCCCCGCCGACGGGGAGGACGCCCCCGCACGGATTCCCGACGTGCCCGAGCTGATCGCGGCCGTCGGGCGCGCGGGGATCGACGCGCTGGTGTACCTCCTGCCGGGGCAGGGCGGCGGGGACGGCTCCGCGGTGCTGCTGGTCCCGGGGCAGCCGCCCCGGTCGCTGCCGCTGCCCGGCCTGTCGGCCGGCGGCCGGGCCCCGCTCGACGGCTATCTGGACGCCGCCGCCAGGCACGCCACGGCCCGGCGGGGACAGCAGCGCTGGGAGGCGGCCCTGGACGCGCTCTGCGTCTGGGCGGGCGAGGCCGTGATGGCCCCGGTGCTCGACGAACTCGCCCTGTGGGAAAGGGGACTCGCGGAGTCCGGCCTGACGGGCGGGCCCGCGCCCGGACCCGTGCCGCGGCCGGTCCGGCTGACCCTGATCGCCTGCGGGAACCTCGGCGTGGTGCCCTGGCAGGCGGCCCTGCTCACGGTTCCCCCGGCACCCGTGCGCGGACCGGCGCCGGACCCCCGCCCCACCACGGTCCGGGCGTGTGAGCTGGCCGTCCTCTCGTACGCCGCGTCCGGACGGGAGTTCGCCCGGTCGGCCGGCCGGGACCGGCTGCCGGCCGACCGGGGACAGGCGCTGGTGTGCGTCCCGGGCTGGGACCTGGAGAGCGCCGAGGACGAGGTGCTGGCCCTGGCCGACACCTACTACCCGGACGCCGCCCTGTACGGATCCCTGATGACCCGCGACCTGACCCCGGTACCGCCCGAGGGAACCCCGGACGAGGTGCTTGCGCTGCTGGGGGCGGGGCCCGGACGGAACACCGGGCGCGTCGCCCTCGTGCACCTGGCCTGCCACGGGATGGCGGGCTCCGACCCCACCGCCTCCGCGCTGGAACTCGGCTGGCCCGAGGGCGCGGAACCGGAGGCGGGCAGGCTCACGGTGACCACGCTGCTGGACACACCGCTGGACCGTACGGAGGAGACGGGCGGCCCCCTGGTCGTGCTCAGCGCCTGCGAGACGGACCTCAGCGCCCGCGACCACGACGAGGCGCTGACGCTGACCACGGCCCTCGCGCACCGGCTGGCCGCCGACGTGGTGGGCTCCCGCTGGGCCGTGCCGGACGTGGCCTCCTCGGTACTGATGACCGTCTTCCACGACCGCCTCGGCGCCGGGCTGGCCCCGCCGGACGCGTTGCGGGCCGCCCAGCGCTGGATGCTGGCGCCGCCCGGCCGACGCGACCCCGTGCGCGGTCTGACGGCCGAACTCGGGCGCGCGGCCGACGAACTGGACCTGTCGGTGCCGTTCGCCTGGGCCGCCTTCATCCACCAGGGCAACCCGCGACCGTCCGGCCACGGCGGCGCTTTTGGCGGGAACCCGCCCGCCTCGTGAAAGGAGAAGCACGGAGATGACCCCTGACGCGTTCCTTTCCCTGCTCCGGGCCCACTGGCCGATGACGCTCGCCGCCCTCGACGGCGGCCGGCGCGCACGGCTGCGCGACGGTCTGAACGACCTCGCGGCGGCCGGCGACCGCAAGGCCGTCGAACGGGCCCTGCGCACCCTGCGACTGCAACTGCGGTCACTGCCCTCGGACCACCCGGTCGCCCGGGAGCTGAGCGGCACGGTCCGCTACGCGGACGCCCCGCCCGCCCCGACCGTCGACCGGGCACTGCTCGGCGAACTGCTCGACGTGTTCGCCGACCCTCCGCCCGGCCCCGCGGAACTGCTCCGGGCCGCCCATGAGCGGCTGTGGCGGACCCCGGCGCTGGGAGCGGCGGAACTCGCCCCGGAAACCGCGGACGACCCGGCGGTCTGCGGTCTCATCAGACTGACCCGTCCCGGATCCGGAGACCGCTACCCCCGGTTCCAGTTCGCCCCGGGCACGACCGAACCACTGCCGGTGGTACGCCGCATCAACCACATCCTGATGGCCGACAAGGACCCCTGGGGCGCCGCGGACTGGTGGCTGGGCGGCAACGGCCGGCTGTCGGGCATCCCGGCCGAACTCCTCGGCGAGGTCCCCGACGAGGACCTCGCACAGGCCGCACTCGAACTGGTGGCGGGCTGCTGATGGACCGGAAACCGCCCACCGGCGTCTCGATGCGGCCCCTGCTGCGGGTCCTGCCCGAAGGAACCGAACTCTGGCGCTGTCACGAGAACGAATTCGGCCCGGAGTCCTTCAACCCCAACCGCGCCCACCCCTACTTCGGCGGCAGCCGGTTCGACGCCACCGAGCAGGATCCCTACCCCTTCCTCTACGCCGCGCTCGACCCGGTCACCGCGCTCTGCGAAGTCCTGCTGCGCTCGGTGGACTTCGAGGACCGTACGGCTGTACGGCTGGTGCCGTGGGCGCAGGCGTCCCGGTACACGCTCTCGGCCCTGCGCACCACCCGCGAGCTGTCGCTCGTCGAACTCGCCACGGCCGAGGGGCTGGCCGCCGTCTGGCAGGACTCCTGGCTGGTCGACTCCGAGGCCGGGGACTATCCGAAGACCCGCTACTGGGTCCGGTTGATCCGGGAGCACGCCTGCGAAGTGAACGGCCTGGTCTGGGAGTCGAAGCGGTGCCGGCCCAGGAGCGCCCTGCAGCTCTTCGGTGACCGTTGCGGGGAGAGCCCGCTGGACACCGCCCCGGACCGGAGCCTGCGGCTCGACTCCCCCGAGGGCGTGGCCGAGGCGAACCGGCTGCTCAACCCGCTCCGGGCGGTGATCTCGTCGCCGTGGCCGGAGTGACGCCCGGCCCGTGCGGGGAGCCGGGACGACGGCTCAGCAGGCGTTGTCCCCCGTGATGCGGACGGTGCAGGCGACACGGTGGCTCAGCTGGAGGCGGTCGCCGTGCCGCAGCCGGTGCCGTTCGCCGGGCAGCAGGTGAGCGCCGTTCACCCAGGTGCCGTTCACGGTTCCGTCGCTCTCCTCGGTGACCCAGACCGAGCCGTCCGGGTCGGCGGTCACACTGGCGTGCCGGCGGGACACGGTGGTCAGTTCCGCGAAGGCACCGGACGAGGCGGGGGCCCAGTCCGTGTCCCTGCCGAGTCGCAGCGGCTCCCCGGGGCGGACGGGCAGTGACAGGGCCAGGGTGTCGAAGTGCAGCACCACCCGGGCGCCGGGCGGTGCCGTCCCGCCGCCCCCGCCCCCGCCGCCGATCCGGGCCAGACAGCGTGGACAGCGCGCCGCCCCGGGCGGCACGAGAGCCGCGCAGCCGGGGCAGCGCACCCCGGCCGCGGTGTCCGGGGGCGGCGGGAACGGTCCGCGCACCTCCTCGTCCAGGACGGGTTCCCAGTCGTCGTACCCGTCGTACCCGTCGTCCCGGTCCCCGCCGGTGCCCCGGACCGGTGCGGTCATCGCTGACCCGGCACGAAGCCCGGGGACGCGTCGATGCGGATCTCCACCCGGCCGTCGTCGCGCTCGTCGACCTCCCGCACCGAGACGGTCCAGCCCGCACCGATCGCCGGGTCGGCGAACAGCGCGCGGGCCAGCGGGTTGATCAGGTGCGTCTCCAGCGTCATGCCGATGCCGCGGCCGCCGTTCCACTGGTCGTGGGTGCAGTACTCGGTCAGCTGGGTCCGTGCGTGCGGGGAGAGTTCGAGGGCGATGCTGTGCTCGGCCAGCAACTGGCGCCGGATGTTGTCGATCTGGAGCTTCATGATCCGTTCGGCCACCTCGCCGGAGATGAAGTCGAAGACCACCACGTTGCCGCCGAGCCGGTTCATCAGCTCGGGCCGGCCGATGACGTGCTCGAAGTGACGCTTCACGTTCAGCCGCACGGTCCGGGCCAGTTCCCGGTACGGGGTTCCCGGACGGACGATCCACTCCCGTTCCTCGGTCTGCGGGTCGGTGCGCTGCACCCCCAGATTGGAGGTGAAGATCAGCACGCACTCACTGAAGTACGTGGTGACGCCCTGCCCGTCGGTGAGCCTGCCGTCCTCCAGCACCTGGAGGAACTTGTCGAGAACTCCCTTGTCGGCCTTCTCGATCTCGTCGAACAGGATCACCCGGAACGGATTGCCGCGCACCGCGGTCGTCAGCTCCCCGCCCGCCTCGTACCCCACGTATCCGGGCGGGGCTCCCACCAGGCGGTCCGCCGAGTGCGAGGAGGAGAACTCGCTCATGTCGAAACGCAGGTACGCCTGGTCGCTGTCGAACAGCACCGAGGCGACGGCCTTGGCCAGCTCGGTCTTGCCCGTGCCGGTGGGGCCCGCGAAGAACAGCACGCCGCGCGGCCGGTGGCCCGGGCTGGTGGCCTGGGAGCCGGAGAGCCCCATCGCGGCCCGTTTGAGGATGTCCAGCGTCATGGAGACGGCCGCCTCCTGCCCGATCACCCGCTCCGGCACGGTGCGCTCGCCCGCGATGATCCGCTGCCGGATCTCGTCGCGCCGCCACGGGTTCTTCTCCACCCCCAGCCGGTACATCCGCACCGCGTCGGGCATGTCGGAGAACGGAATGCCCCGGGAGAGAGCCAGGTCGAGGGACTGCCGCATGGCCCGCAGCGGCAGCCCGGCGGACGCCCTGGCGAAGGCGTCCACCGGGTCCTTCCCCGCCGCCTCGTGGGCGGTGCGGTGCCCGTCGCCGACCGGTCCGGTGTGCTCGTGCCGCAGGAGCGCGGCCATCCGCCGGCGTTCGTCGGCGTCCGGGTCGGGCACCGCGATGGTGCGGATCCGCTCGCTCCCGGACACCAGCCAGTTCGGCAGGTCCCGTTCGCCCTCGGTGAGCCAGATGACCGGGTTGAACAGCGGCGCGGCGCTGCGGCTCGCGGCGAGCGACAGCACGCCCGGCGGCAGCGGCACCGGTACGGCCTGCTCGGCGAGCTTGAGGCAGGCCACGAAGAAATCGCGTTCGGAGTCGGTGAGCCGGGTGACATCGGTGGTGAGCCGGGCGGCGTGCTCGACGAGCAGGGCGACCCGGAGCGGCTCCATCGGCCGGCCGTTGCCGTGGCCGGCTCGCCGGTACTCGGCCCAGCCCGTGACGATGCCGTGGAGCAGCGGCTCGGTCTCCATGAGGACCGGCGGGCGGTGCTGGTCCCGGCCGCCGGTCCGCCGGGTGGCGTGCAGCAGTTCCTCGACCGCCAGCTGTTCGGGGCCCGTGACGACGCGGAAGCCCCGGATCTGGTCGTAGCGGATCAGCGCCTGGTACCCCAGACCGCGCAGGGCGTTCCACACCACCTCCACCAACGGGTGGTGGGCGTCCCGGGATCCGTGACGCACCAGGTGGAGGTCCTGGATGTTGCCGTGCAGGACGTACTGGGAGTGCACGCCCAGCGTCCCCGTCAGCTCCTCGACGAACAGCGGCACCGCACGGTCCGGCCCGTGCCGGTCCGTGTCGTTTCGGACCTTGGCGAACCGGTCGCCGTGGTCCGGGCGGTACGTGCGGTCCTCGTGGAACCGGGTGTCCTCGGTGCCGTGGATGTCCACGCACTTCCTCCGCATCCTCGATCGTGTTCACGTTGCGTGCGGCGGCGGGGCGCCGGCCCGGTTCAGCGGCCGTCGGTCCGGACCGCGCGGTGACCGGGCCGGTCACCGCTCCGGCGCCGGTGCTCCTCGCGGGCCTTCCCGGACGGGTCCGGCCGTGCGCCCGCGGTGTCCTCGTCCAGGACCAGGACGCCCTCCTCGCCCCGGGTTCCGGGTACGGTGCCGCTCTCCTCGAAGGCGAAGTCCAGTTCGACGCCGAGCCGTTGCGCGATGCCCCGCAGCTGTTCCAGGTGGCCGCCGGCCTCGTGGCACCGTTCCTCGTCCAGGGCGAGCGCGGCGGCGTCGCGCGCCCCGGGCGCCTCGCGGCGCATGGTGGCCACCCGCGCGTGCTCGCCGTCCAGGGCGATGCGCAGCCAGTGCTCGGCGCCCCAGCCCGGTGGCGTCCAGTCGAAACGGACGAGCCGGCCGTGCGGGTGCGAGGAGGTGGCCGGCCGGCCGTCGAAGCGGTCCGTGCCGGAGATCGCGAGCAGCAGCATCCGTTCGACGTACCGGCGCTCCAGCTCCGCCAGCCGCTCCGACACCCGGTCGTCCACCTGCCGCTGCTCATGGGGTTCCAGCCGGCGGCCCTCGTCGAGCACCCGGCGCAGCAGCGCGGTCTCGGCGGGGGCCGGCGGCAGCGGCTCCGTGCCCTGCGGGGCCGTGGTCTCCAGGAAGTGGAGTTGTGCGGCGGCCCGTTCCCCGGCGGCCCGGCGGCCTTGGACGGCACGGTTGGTGGCGGCGACGAAGCGGCGTGCCTCACGCAGGTGGGTACGGGCCTTGAGCGGCCGGGTCGCTGCGGCGGCGAGCGCGTGCCGCACCGCGGCCGCGGCCGGTTCGGCGTCCTCGGCCGTGGCGGCCACGTCGAGCCGGGCGAGCAGTTCGGCCCCGATCCGCACGACGTCCTCGTGCCGCAGTTCCTCGGCGGCGGGCGGCTGCGGCAGGGCCTCGTCCTCCCGGCGTGCGGCGGAGGGATCCGCGTCCCGCCCGGCGTCCGGCCGCGACCGGTGCTCGTGCAGCACAGAGGCGCGCCGGGCCCGCAGTTCACGCTGCCAGGCGTCGTCCTGCGGACCGGTGAAGGCGTTCCGGCTCTCCCGCAGGACCCATTCGGCGTGCGCGGCCTCGGCGTGACGCATCCGGTCGTCCAGCACGGCCAGCCGCTCACGCAGCCGGGCCAGTGGCATGCCCACCGGGGCGAGGGGCCCGGGGAGGCCGGGAGCCGGCGGCGGCGGAGTACCGGGCGGGGCCGTCCGGGCGGCCCGTCGTACCCGTGCGAGCAGTGCCGCCCGCCGTGCGTTCGCCCGCGCGGCGGCGAAGGCGGCGGCCTCCCACTGCCGGGCCGCGGTGGCGGACGCCTCCTGGCGGCGTTCGAGACATGCCTGTTCCTCGGCGGCCCGTACCGCCGCCGCCGCGAGGACCTGGGTGGTGACGAGGGCGGCCCGTCCGGCCAGCAGCGCCCCGCTGAGCGCTCCCAGGGCGACGGCCGCCGGGGCGAGGAGCTCGTGCAGACCCTGGGCCGCCGCGTCGCCCATGTGCCCGGCGGCCTGGTGGACCGCGTCCGCGACCCCCGGCACATGGGCGACGTCGGGGTGCGCGAAGGTCCGGGCGTGCGAGACGAGATCGCCGACCGGCTGGGCGGCCGGCGCGTAGTCGACCGCTGGGAGCACGTCGCCGATCGCGGGCAGGGCGGTTCCTACGCTCATCGGTCTCCTCCACGTGGTGGCGGACGGTGCGTCCGGTACAGGGGGGCCGGGCCCGCGGGCACGATGCCCGGCGGGCGGCCGGTGCGGTCGGCGGCCCGCCGGGTGCGCAGCCGGCTCAGCTCCAGGCGCCAGGAGACCGCGCGGTGCACCGTCCAGACGGCGAGTGCGGCGACGGTGCCGATCGGCCAGGCCCAGGGGGCGACGGTGACCGCGTAGATCCCCAGGGCCACCACCCCGGCCAGCAGCGCGGCCGACGGCAGCAGGGTGCGCAGCCCGCGGGACCGGGCGAACCGGGCGGGGCGCTGCGACGTGGCGATCAGCCGCCCGGCCAGCGACCGCCGGGGATGGTACCGGGGCGGGCCGATGAACGCGGCGGCGGACAGCTCCAGGGCGAACACCGCGGCGGCGGCGGGCAGGGCCTGCGCCCAGGCGAGTACGACCGCCTGCTGGGAGGCCCGCCCGAGGACATCGGCGAGGCCGATCACGAACCCCCACGGCACGGTGGCCAGGGTGGCGCCGAGCAGCGCCCAGCCCAGCATCGCCGGGCGCTCCAGCCGGCGCAGCCAGACCAGGGTGGCGTCCCGGTCGGCGGCCAGCAGCCGGGCGGCCTCCGCCTCGGCCAGCTCCGTGTGGCGCGCCGCGGCCTCGTCGGCGGCGACGCCGGCCAGCAGCCGGGCGGCGAGCAGCCGCAGGGTGTCGTCCGGATCGGCGGCGAGCCGGGTGTACCAGTCGACGGGCGCGGCCAGGCCGGCCCGCACCGTGCCGGCCCCCCGTGTCAGTTCCGCCGTGAACCGCCCCGGTTCGTGGGCGAGGCGCAGCAGCATCGCGTCGACGGTGTCGGTGCGGCGCAGCCGGGCGCGTGCGGAGCCGCGGTCGCGGGGGCCGCCGCGCGACAGGATCTCGTCCGTCAGCGGCCGCCAGGCGGCCCGGTGCGCGAGCCACCGCCGGTGGACCTCGTCGAGTCCCGCGCCACCCGGACGTTCGGCGAGCAGGGGCAGCAGCTCGTGCCGGAGGAGATCGGTCAGTACCGCGCGGGCCTCGGCGTCGCCGTCCGCGACCGCCTCGGCCAGCTGCCGGATGCCCAGGGTGTCGAGGGGGATCCCGTGGTGGGACACCTCCAGCCGCGGGCCCAGCCAGTTGATCAGCCGGGTGACGGTCCGGGCGTCCGGTGGCTCGGCGAGTTCCGTGCGCAGGGCGGCGAGCCGCTCGTTCTCCTCGGGGTCACGGCCCGGCGAGTCGGTGAACTGGCCCAGCCACTCGACGAGTTCGGCCCGTCGGCTCCGGCGGCCCAGCAGCCGTGCGGTGGCCAGGCGGTTGACGTCCAGGAGGCGGGCCAGCTCCTCGGCGCCGGTGACCTCCCGGCCCATGAAGGGGAAGGGGAGCAGCGTGCGCCGGGGCGGGAGGTCGCCCGGCGCGGCGCCGTAGGTGCGGGGCGCGACCGGCGGGGATTCCCCCCGCAGCCAGGCCGCCACCTGCTCGCCGCCCCAGCGGTGCTCGGGGGCGCGGGTGAGCAGGCCCTGGCAGAGCATCAGCAGGCGGGGGTCGGTGACCAGGGGGAGTTCGGGGTCGTGGGTGGCGACCTCGGTGAGCACCTCCTCGTCGCCGCGGAAGTCGATCGGGTGGCTGCCGCCGGCCAGTTCGGCGACGACCATGCCGAACGACCACCAGTCGACGGCGGGGGTGACCGCCTGCCGGTGCGGGGCCGCCTCCGGCGCCAGATAGAGCGGTTTGCCCACCCAGCCGGGCCGGCGCGGCCGGTCGTGCTGGGGCTCGTGCACCGCCGCGCCGAAGTCGATCAGCACCAGCTCGGGACGGTCCTCGTTCTGGATCCGCACCATGATGTTGTCGGGTGTCACGTCGCGGTGGACGATGTCCCGCGCGTGCACCGCGACCAGCGCCGCGTGGAGCTGTTCCACGACGGCCCGGACCAGGGCGGGCGGCAGCGGCCCGGGCCGGTCGGCCCGGTAGCGGGCGAGGTCGGTCTCGCCGTACGAGAGGGTCAGGTCGTAGGGGTGGCCGTCGGCGGTGCCGCTCTCCAGCAGCCCGGCGACCGGTCCGCCCGGTCCTTCGGCCAGGATGCGGCGGACGCCGGGATCGGGGCCGAACCGGTGGTGGTACCACTTCAGTACGAGAGGGACGTCGGCGGACGCGTGCCGGGCCTCCCGGTCCTTGACCCGCAACACCACGGCCTGGGACGGCCGGTGGGCGCTGCTCAGCACCTGGGTGAGGTCGAAGCGTCCGGCCAGTGCGGCCGGCACCCGGTCCAGCCCCCTGCGGGTCTCCGCGTCACGCGGATCGCGGTGGCCGGTCCCGGCCTCGTCGGTCTCGACCTCCGTGGGCGGCGGAACAGTCATGCGGCATCCCTTCCGGTGACGGGGCCGGACCGGGCGGGGGCGGCGGCGGTGCCGCCCGGCCGGACGAGGTTGGGGCGACCCACTCCCGCGCGCGGACGGCCGGGCATATCGTGTCGGCCATGAGCCAGGAGACCCGTCCCTCCTCGTCCGCTCCAGAGCCCGACGGGCCCGTGTCCCCGGAGACAGCGCCCCCTTCCGGTACGGCCGGGGATCCCGGCGGGCCGCCCCGTGCCGGAGGCCGGGCGCCTTTGCCGCTGCCCGGTGCCGAACGGCTGGCCGCGGAGCTGCGGGCCCTGCGCAGACCGGGTCTGTCCGGCCTGCGCACCCTGCGGCCCGAGGCCCTGGTCAGAGTGGCCGTCGCCGCGGGTCTGTGCGGGGGTTTTGGTGACGAGGCCGCCGGAGTGGAGATGCTGCTGAAGGCCGGGGTGCGGCATCTCGGCGGCAGTACCCTCTCCGCCGACGGCACCCGGGGCGACCCGCTCGCCAGGGCGGCGGCCCACACCTTCGGGCTGCTGCCGGACCGGCGCGGTGTTTCGGGCCAGGAACGCCGCAAAGCCGCGGCGGCCGTCTACGGCGTCACGTCCGAGCGCTTCCGCAAGAGCCAGGAGCAGGAGGTGATCGCGGAACTGGCGCTCGCGGTACTGACGGTGGCCCGGTCGGCCCTCACCGGACCGCCCCCGCAGACCCCGGCCGGTCCGCAGGAGCCCGCCCCGTCCGTGCGGACACCGGACCCGGTGCCCGACCCGCCGACCCGGCTGACCGGACCACCGCTGCCGGCCGCCGCCCGGCACCGCGTCACCGTGCACGTCGCGTCGATCGAACTGCTGCGGGACATCGACATCCTGGTGTCCTCGGAGAACATCTACCTGGAGATGTCCAAGACGTTCCGCTCCACGGTGTCCGGATCGCTGCGCAGGGCGGCCGCGATACGTGACGAGGCCGGGGAGACGGTCGACGACGTCCTCGCCCGTGAACTGGTCGAGTGGATGCGGGCACACGGCCGGGCCGGGCTCCCGGTGCGCCCCGGCACCGTGGTCCCGACCTCGCCGGGAGCCCTCGCCCAGCGCGGTGTGCGCCGCATCCACCACGCGGCCGTCGCCTCCCCCACGAGCGACGGACACGGCTATCGGGTCGATCCGCACGTCCTCGCGGAGGCGGTCTCGGCCAGCTTCCGGCTGGCCCGCGCGGAACGCGACAGATACGACCCGCCGCTCTCCTCGCTCTGCTTCCCGCTGCTCGGAGCGGGGCACGGACTGCCACCGGAGAAGGCGGCGCGCTGGCTGTGCTGGGCCGTCCACGAGGAGCTGAGCCGCGATCCGTCCTGGACGGTGCACCTGGTGGCCCAGCGCCCCGAGCTGGCGAAACTGCTCACGGACGCCAGCTCCGCTCCCTGAGTCGTAGCCCACGCTCTCTCAACCACCTTTCGAAGTACAGGAGTTCACCTCTGCGCGGTACGCCGAGGAGGCGTACCGCGAGAGGTCCTGCCGGTCCGCCGGACGCCCGGGCCGGCTCCACGACGATCTGTACCGCCGGTCCGTCCGCCTCCCGGTCCAGGTGCGGTGCGTACCGGACCCGGCCGAGGCCGGTGCGCGGTGTCAGCCGCTGGTTCGCCGAGCCGCGCCACACCAGCCCGGTCGGTTCGGCGACCCGGAAGCGTCCGGTCACCACCGCGTCCGCGGACGCCAGGGCGGTACGCCGGGCGGTGTCCAGCTCGGGCTCCTCGTAGCCGGTGTAGACCAGCAGGTCGGCGGGGAGCCCGTCGTCGGTCGCACCGGGGCGGGTCCACGCGGAACGCAGCCGGGCGGCGCCCCGGAGCAGCTCCGCCAGTGCCGCGGGCTGGGCGAGCGGCTCGCCGCCGCTCACCGTCAGGCCCGCCGCGCCGCGGTCGAGCGCGGACCGCCACAGCTCCAACAGCGCCTCCACGTCCATGGATTCACCGGACCCGGCATCCCAGGTGTGCCGTGACATGCAACCGGGGCACGCCAGTGGACAGCCCTGGAGCCAGATGCCCAGCCGCCGGCCCGGTCCCAGCGTCTCCAGCGGGAAGTGCGTCCCGCTGACCCTGATCCGCATCCGCCCTCCCCCTTCCTGCCGGGCCGTCCGCTCCGGCGGCGCCGGGCGGGCGCCAAAGACGCCCTCGAATTCGAGTATCGAGGCAGGGACCGGGCCGCGGCACATTTCTTCCGGTGGATTTCCGGGCGTTTCCGGGTGGGGTCCGGTCGCTTCCCGGGCCGATTCCGGATGTGTTCCGGGAAATGCCCGCGGAGCCGAATGCGCAGGCAGAAGGCCGGGGATTTCCCTTGTCCGGTCGGCTACGCTCCGTTCCCCGATTCAGCTTCGGGGACCTTCCGGCGAACGCGCCAGGAGCGGGTGCGGCGGGGGCGAAGGACCGAACCCGGCGCCGTGCGAGAAGGGCCCGGCCGAGCGCGCTCGAACGGAGAAAAGGCGGTTGCCGGAAGGCGGCCGCACGGGGGAAGGGGATTCCGCCATGAGAATCGACACGAATCGTCTCAGTAGTTCGGCCCGCTATGCGTGGCGCGGCCGGATCACCGCATTCCACGACAGGTATCAGGGACGGAAGGACGCGCCCGGCCTGCGGGCCCGGCTCGTTTCGCCCGTGCACCCGGACGCCCTGCTGCGGGGCACCGATCCGTATCCGGAACTGCTGACGCCCCATGTGCTGGGGATACGGGCGAGTGCGTCGCGCGGGGCCGACCAGTTGCGCTCGCGGCTGCTGCACGACGAGCGCCAGCTGTGCGCGCGGATCCACGCCGAGTCCGTGCGGGTGGTCACCCAGTACGAAGTGCGGCAGGCCCCGGCGCCGGCCGCACTCGCCCGGTACGGCGAACTCATCGGTGTGTGGCGGGCCGCGGCGGGGGTGTGCCGGGGCCGGGCCGCCGTCCTGACCCATGAGGCGAACCAGCGGCTCGCCCACTACTGGGCGGCCGTCCTGACGAGCCTTCGGCCGCTGCCGCAGGAGCCGTTCCCGATGGACCACCCGCACCGGCTGCCCGGCCACATCACGCTCGACGAGTCCTGGCAGCACACCGATGACTGGCTCCGGGTGGACGGCGGGCTGTGGTCCGCCCCGGTCCGGGGCCGGACCGATCACCCGGTGACCAGGGCGCTGGCCATCCTCGACGAGCAGCCCGTGCGGGGCGCGGCCCCCGGCACACCGCGCGGGGTGGCGACGGGCCCGGGACGGGGGCACGGATGATCCGCCCGGCCCCCGCTTTCGCACCGGCGCCGCGGGCCGCCACCGGGCCGGTCTTCGCACCGGCGCCGCGGGCCGTCACCGCGCCGTCCGCCGCACTCGCAGGGCCGGTCGCCACCGCGCCGTCCGCCGCACTCGCAGGGCCGGTTGCCACCGCACCGTCCGCCGCACCCGCAGGGCCGGTCGCCACCGGCGACGTCCAGCAGACCGTGAACCTTCGTACGAACACGGAGAGAGCCATGAACGTGCCCCACCCGCCCGGCCGTTCGTCCGCGACCGGGGCGCCGCGCCGGTCCGGCCGCTTCCGGCGCACCGTCCCGGCCCTGGCGCTCGCCGCGTCGCTCGCGGCCCTCGCCGGCTGTTCCTCGTCCACCGAGGACGGCGATCTCCGCACGCCGTGCGGGCTGGTCGTCGACGGTTCGGGTTCCGGCGCGGCCGGTGGCCGGGGCTTCGACGCCGAGGCCAAGCTCAAGGCCACGCTCGTCCCCTTCCTGACCGAACGGCACTGCGGCACGCTGTCGTTCGCCCCGGTCACCCGCTCTTCGCAGACCTCCTCCTGCCGGGTCGGGGACATCGATCTCGACCCGCCGGGGGACGAGATGTCCGACCGCGACAGCATGCGCAGGTCGGCGCGGCTCCAGGCGGCCCAGGGCGCGCTCACCATGCTGAAGTGCGCCCTTACGCAAGGGGGTTCGGACGTGCTCGGGGCCCTGGCGCGAATCGGTGACGCCGTGCCGTCCGGCAGGGGGACGCCGAGTCTGCTGGTGGTGAGCGACTTCGAGCAGGCCGACAAGGAGTTCACGCTCAGGGTGCGCGAGATCGCGACGGAGGAGACCCGGGAGCGGGCCGTCGACACCCTGCTCGGCGACCGGGGCGTACCGGGGATCGCCGGGATGGACGTCTACCCCGTCGGCTACGGCATGAGCCACGACGCGAAGCCGAGCGAGTACCGGCCGTTCGACGCGTTCTGGTCCGAGATCCTGAGCGGGAGGGCGAAGGCGCATGTCCACGACGACTACCGGAAGTGACCCCGGGGAGCCGCGCCGTCGGCGGCTCAGGGTTCCGGGGCCGCGGCGTGCCGGGACCGGACGCCGGGACGCGGACCGCCGGCCGGCGGAACCGGAGGCGGGGCCCAGGCGCCGCCCGCTGGTACTGACGGACCGGCAGCAGCGCCGCCTGATCGAGGGCGCCCGCAAGCGCGGGGCCGGGGCGGTCGTGGGCCGCGGTCGGTTCGCCGTGCGTGGCCGGGCCGCCCGGTCGGGCGCGCTCGACCCCTGGGTGCTCGACAGCGGGGGCCGGGTGCCCTATTTCGCCGAACTCGCCTCCGTACGCGACATGTTGCAGGAGAAGCTGTGGGAGCAGGCGGCGGACGTGGAGGCGGCGGAGCTGCTGCGGGACGATCGCGCCAGGGCGGACGTGGAAGCGGCCGAGGTGGAGAGCCGGCTGCGGGACGAGCTGTTGCGGGAGGCCGACGACCAGGTCCGGGCGTCCTGGCGCGAGTTGAACCGGCTCGCGGCCCGGGCGGTGCGGTGGGAAAGGTTCCGGGACAGTGTCCGGGAGCGGGTCGAACTCCGCTGGATCCAGGCCAGGTTCCCCGACGCGGAGGCAGGCCGGGACGGCGGTGCGCTCCCCCGCCCGGACGGGGCTTTGCCCGGGGGCCGGGCCGGCCAGGATCCCGACGGGCGGCGCGGGCCCGCGCAGGCCCCGGACGCCGGCCCGGACGCCGGCCGGGCCGACGACGACTGGCAGTCGATCGACCCCACCGGGGAGCCGGATCCCGACCGGCCGCCCGCCGGCCGGGGCGCCGCTCCGGGCCAGGAGCCGGAGCCGCAGCCCCTCGGCGGCCTGGTCCCGCCGCCCGACCCGGGCTGGGAGGGCATGCCCGAACGTCCGGGCATGCCCGCGTGGCTGACCTGGGCCATGCTCCTGGCCATCGCCGCGGTCGAGATCCCGATCTACTGGATCGCCTTCCAGCCCTTCCACGGCAAGGGCAGCGCGGGCAGCGACGTCCTGTCCGGCACCCTGGCGATCTCCACCGCCGTGCTGATGGTGCTCCTGCCGCACCTCGCGGGGCGGACCCTGCGCAGTCGCGCGGCGACCGGATCCATCAAGGCCGCCGTCCTTCCGGCGCTGACTCTCATGGGGGTCTGGGGGTTCTCCGGCTGGACCCTGGGCGATCTGCGGGCCAAGCTGGTGCTCCAGCACCCCGATTCCGTCGGCTCCTCGCGGGGTGTCGCTGATTTCGCCGGTGCGGAGGACCTCGGCGCACGGCGGACGTTGGTGGACAACCTTCATCTGACCCCGCACACCATCACCTGGATGTTCGTGGCCCTGCTCTTCCTGTCCGGCGGCATCGGCTTCCTGCTGGGGCTGCTCAGGGAGCACCCCTACCTGGACGCGTACCGCGCGGCGCTGGAACGCCGGGCCAACAGGTTCCGGCAGCGGGAGGAGGCCCGTGCGGCCGCCGACCGGGCCCGCTCGCTCGCACGGACGGCACCGGACCGTTCGGCCCGGCGCCGGGAGGCCGTGGACGCCCGGGTCCGGGCCACGGACGATCTGTACGAGGCCGCGGCCCATGCCTTTCTGGAGGGGGCGATGGAGCGGTCGAGTGATCCCGCGGTGACCGAGGCGGCGATGAAGCTCTCCGCCACCTGGCCGCTGCTGCCGCGCCGTCCCCGGCCCCCGGTCCGTCCCGGCTCATGACACGGGAGCGGGCCCGCACGAACGTGTGCGGGCCCGCTCCGTGTCATGTCCGCTCGATCACGCGTCGCGTACGACCGTCACCGGGCACGGCGCGTGCTGGGTGACGTGGAGGCTGACCGAGCCGAGCAGGGTCGCCTTGAAGCCGCTGTAGCCGCGCGCCCCCACCACGAGCAGGTTCGCTCCCTTGGCGCGGTCCAGCAGGGACTGGGCCGGGTTGCCGATCACCACGATCTTGCTGATCGCCGCGGCACCCTCGGCGCCCAGGGCCTCCTCCAGCGTCTCGGTGAGGGCCACGGTCGCCAGGGCCTGCGGGTCGAAGTCCTCCGGCATGCCGGGCATCATCGACGCCCAGCTCGTCGCGGGGTACTCCCAGCTGTTGACCGCCTCCACCGTGTCACCGGTCAGCTCCGCCTGGCGTACGGCCCAGTGCAGCGCCTTGATCGACGACTCGGAGCCGTCCACGCCCACCACGATCCTGCCCATCTCTGCCTCCAGCTCGTTCCGGCTCAGTGCGCAGAGGCGCCGTACGTATCGAAAACCGCGCACGGCGCATCTTTCGCTCCAACTCTAATCAAACCGGACAGAGCTTCGAGCGGCAGGGCCTCAGTCCAGGCGAAGATCGGCGAGCTGCTGCTCGAACGGCACCACCTCGTCGTCCAGCCCGAGGGTCCGCCGCGCCCCGGAGGCCGCCCGGCCGCCCGTGATCATGGCCGCCAGCTCGCCGCCCGCCCGCCGGATGCGGGAGGGCAGTCCGTCGGTGTACTCGTCGCCGGACGAGCCCCAGTCCTCCGAGGCCGCGTACACGGACGTCGGTACGACGGTGGCCCGCAGATAGGCGAAGAGCGGGCGCATCGCGTGTTCCAGGACCAGCGAGTGGCGGGCGGTGCCGCCGGTCGCCGCGACGACGACCGGCTTGCCGGTCAGCGCCGTGTTGTCGATCAGGTCGAAGAACGACTTGAACAGCCCGCTGTACGACGCGGTGAACACGGGCGAGACGGCGATCAGGCCGTCCGCCTCCGTCACCTCCTTGATCGCCCCGTCCAGGGCGGCCGGCGGGAACCCGGTGACCAGGTGGTTGGCGATGTCGACGGCCAGGTCGCGCAGTTCGATCACCCGGACCTCGACGGCGCGGTCCTGCTCGGCGAGCAGCCGCTCACGGGCGGCGCCGGCCAGCCGCTCGGCCAGCAGCCGGGTCGAGGACGGACTGCTCAGCCCGGCCGACACGGCGACGATGCGCAGCGGTTCGGTCGCGAAGACACCGGAGGTGGTGGACACGGTGGTCAGGCCTCCTTCGTGGTGGCGGTGGTGGCAGCCGCGGTGCGGGCGGCGACGGCCGGGTGGACGGGCGCGGAGTCCGGGACTCCGGCCGGGCGCAGCGCGGCGAACTCCTTGCGCAGCACCGGGACGACCTCCTCGCCGAGGATGTCGAGCTGCTCCAGGACCGTCTTCAGCGGCAGTCCCGCGTGGTCCATCAGGAACAGCTGGCGCTGGTAGTCGCCGACGGCGTCCCGGAAGGACAGGGTCCGCTCGATGACCTCCTGCGGGGAGCCGACGGTCAGCGGGGTCTGCTGGGTGAAGTCCTCCATCGAGGGTCCGTGCCCGTAGACCGGCGCGTTGTCGAAGTACGGGCGGAACTCCCGTACCGCGTCCTGCGAGTTCTTCCGCATGAACACCTGGCCGCCGAGGCCGACGATGGCCTGCTCGGCGGTGCCGTGCCCGTAGTGCGCGTACCGCTGCCGGTACAGGTTCACCATCTTCTTGGTGTGCTCGATGGGCCAGAAGATGTTGTTGTGGAAGAAGCCGTCGCCGTAGTACGCGGCCTGCTCGGCGATCTCCGGCGAGCGGATCGAGCCGTGCCAGACGAACGGCGGGACGCCGTCCAGCGGGCGCGGGGTCGCGGTGAAGGACTGCAGCGGCGTCCGGAACTTGCCCTCCCAGTCGACGACGTCCTCGCGCCACAGCTTGTGCAGCAGGGCGTAGTTCTCGATGGCGAGCGGAATGCCCTGCCGGATGTCCTTGCCGAACCAGGGGTAGACCGGGCCGGTGTTGCCGCGGCCCATCATCAGGTCGACGCGGCCGTCCGCGAGGTGCTGGAGCGTCGCGTAGTCCTCGGCGATCTTCACCGGGTCGTTGGTGGTGATCAGCGTGGTGGACGTGGACAGGATCAGGTTCTCGGTGCGGGCGGCGATGTAGCCGAGCGTGGTCGTCGGCGAGGACGGCACGAAGGGCGGGTTGTGGTGCTCGCCGGTGGCGAAGACGTCCAGGCCGACCTCCTCCGCCTTCTGCGCGATGGCGATCGTGGCCTTGATCCGCTCGTGCTCGCTCGGCGTCCGGCCGGTCGTCGGGTCGGTGGTGACATCCCCGACGGTGAAGATCCCGAACTGCATGGCGCCCGCCTCCAGAAACCTGTTGTTGTTGAACGTTGAACTATATGAACACACCCTACAACGGAGCACCCCCCTGACCTATTCCGCGGGTCCGGTCCGGGGTGCTGCGTACCCTGGACCGGACCCGCGGGACCAGCCACGGCCCGCGCCCGACGGAGGCAGAACTGTGAGCGAGGGAAGCGAGAGCGAGCGCTGGAAGGAGCGCGGCGTGGCGCTGCGCGTGTTCGTCTACGTCTTCGCCACGCACCTCTTCGCGGGTTTCATCTGGATCCTGTTCTACGTCGGCGAACACGCGAAGAAGT
This sequence comes from Streptomyces sp. CLV115, assembly GCF_038448545.1. Classification (NCBI taxonomy): domain Bacteria; kingdom Bacillati; phylum Actinomycetota; class Actinomycetes; order Kitasatosporales; family Streptomycetaceae; genus Streptomyces; species Streptomyces sp. CLV115. The sequence continues at coordinate 14,175 of NZ_JBCEWQ010000090.1, read as the reverse complement.
AGTGAAGTGAGCGGGGCAGGGGCAGGGGCAGGGGCAGAGGCAGAGGCGGGGGCGCGGTACATGGCCGGCACGGACACTACGCACAGCACGGGCAGCTCGGCATCGGCGCGCCTGGACGCGGTGCTCGCGGCGGACAACATCTGGAGCGCGCTGTCCGCGCTGGCCGAGGACGCCCCGGACGGCCTGCCCGACGCGATCCGGGCCCGCTACGGCCGGGCGGCGCAGGACGAGCGGCGCCACCTCGGCCGGCTGCTCGGGGCCCTCGGCGAACCGGCCGTCCCGGTGTTCCTGCGTCTGCTGGCCGAGAGCGGTGGCGACGGGGCGAGGGAACTGCTGGGCACGGCGGTGCAGCGCGGACTGAGCATTCCGGCGGCCGAGCTGCACCGGCTCGCCGAGGCGACCGGCGCGGTGGAACCGCTGGTGGACGCGATGGGGCTGTCCGGGGACGCGGGCTTCGCACCGTTCCTCGGCGGGCTGCTGGACGACGAGCGCCTGGGCGGGCGCGCGGCGCTGGCGCTGGGGCGGCTCGGCGCCCGGGAGTGGACGGTGGCGGTCGCGGAACGCCTCCCCGGCCTGACCGGACTGCGGCACGGCGCCTTCGTCGTGGCCCTGGAACTGCTGGACGACCCGGCGGCGACACCCCACCTCCTTCGGGAGCTGGAGACGAACCGGGAGCCCGCGGGCGACGTGCACCACGCCCTGGTCGCCCTGACCGGCCGGCACCCGCTGCTCCCCCTGGCTCCTCCGGACGGCGACCACGGCAGACTGTTGCACGGCCTCTGGTCCGGGCTCCGGCTGGACGGCCCGGTCCCGCCGTCGATCGGTCCCGTCGCGCTCGACTCCCCGCGCCACGCGCGCTTCACCGTCGAGGACGGCCGGGGCAGGATCCGTATCGACTACGACCCGCCCGTGCCCGGCTCGTCCTGGCCCCGCTGGGGCAAGTCCCTGCGGATCGACGGGGCGCGGGTCTACGACGTCGGCTCGGACTGCGGTACGTGCGAGACGACGATGATCCTCCTCGGCTGGCCGCCCCGGACGGCCCGGCAGGGCGCGGACCGGGTGCGCACCGCACTCGCCGACGTGGACGGCCTGGGCTCCGGCGTCCTCGACGCGGTCGCTCCCCTCATCGAGGAGCTCCCGACCGGCCACTACCGCGCCCACCTGAGCGACCTCGCCCTGGAGCGGGTGACCGACCCGGCGGCGTCGTGGTGGCTCCGGCGCCACGAACTGCGCGAGCGGGAGGACTTCGAGCCGTGCAACGAGGGCGACCCCCTCGACCACGGCTGGCCGGGCACCGCCCACTTCCAGCTGCGCGACCGCGTCCCCGGCGAGATCCCCACGTACGGCGCCCTGCTCCCGTCCCAGCCCCTGGACGTACTCGACGCGGACACGGTGGCCCGGTACACCTCGGCCGTCGCGGCGGGCCACCGCCCCACCGCGCTGGCCCTGGCCTGGGTCGAGGACACCTACGTGGAGGCCGAGCACCCCGAACGCTTCCTGGCGGCCGCCGTCCTGGACGGCCATCACAAGCTCGCCGCGTACGCGGCGGCCGGCGTGCCCGCCAGGGTGCTGCTCCTGTCGAGGGCGGAGGACAACTGGGGCCCGGAGGCGGGCTGGAGCAAGGCGTTCGACGAGGTGCTGGGGCAGTTGTAGGACGGCGGGCAGCGGCCCGGACCGCCCCAGGGACCGGTGTACGACGGCCGGCGCGGGCACGGCCCGTCCCGGGACCGATGCGGGCCGGCGCCCCGCCCGCCTACGCTGCGGTCCCGGCACGCGCAGGGCGTGCCGTCACCAGGCAGGAGCCCGCCGTGCCGTTCACCGGACAGACCCACATCCGCATCGCCCGGCCGTCCCGGGACCTGGCCGCCGCCGAGCGGTTCTGGGCGGACGGCCTCGGGCTGGACGTCCTGTACCGCGCCGACGCGGAACGGGAACCCGGCACGCACGACCTCCTGATGCTGGGCCGCCCGGACGCCCCCTGGCACCTCGAACTCGTCCACGGCGGCGACCACCCCACCGACCCCCGCCCCACCGACGAGGACCTGCTCGTCCTCTACCTCGACGGTCCGGTACCGGAGGAGATGGTGGACCGCCTGGAGGAGCACGGCGGAAGGCGGGTCCTGTCGCCGAATCCGTACTGGAACGAGTGGGGCGTCACCGTGGAGGACCCGGACGGGTACCGGCTCGTCCTGTGCCGGCGCGGGTGGAGCAACGCCTGACCGGGCGCGAGGGCCGTCCGCGCCCACTCACCTGCTCTGCGTGCCGGTCTGGGTGGGGCAGGCGGTTGCGTCGGCGGCCGCCGGGCGGGCCGGCAGCGGCTGCAAGGGGGTGCAGACGGGGGTGGCGACTCCGATGAGTTCGACCAGGCCGGTGCCGCCGGTGGGCGGGACGAGCCTGGACCAGTTGTTGGCCAGCCAGACGTTGCCGGACTGGTCGAGCTGGACGGCGGTGAGGTGCTGGACGGACTTGCTGCGGTAGCCGTCGGGCGGCGACAGCACGGATCCGGTGGAGGAGCCGGGCGGGCATGCGCCGGTGTTCACGCCGCACAGGACGGAGACGGAGGGGGCACCGAAGCCGGCGACCCAGACACGGTCGGAGCCGTCGACGGCCACGGACCAGGGAGCGATGGCCGTGGGGAGTTCGTATACGCCTGTGACGGTTCCGTCCGGCCCGATCTCGGTGATCGAGTTGCTGACGAAATTGGGCACCCAGACGTTGTTCCGGGAGTCGACGGCGAGCGCGAGCGGCCAGTCCAGTGAGGCGTCCTTCACAGGGGAGAAGGCGGTCGGCCTGAAGTCGGCCCCGATCACGGTGACGCTGCCGCCCGCATGACCCCGGGGCGCACGGGTGTCCATGAGTTCCGCCCCGTTGAAGCGGGCGTTGGAGACCCAGGCCCGGCCGTGGCCGTCGATCTGGACGGCGAACGGGTGGTCGAGGCCACCCCCGGTGACGGTGATCGCCTTCGAGGGGTCGCCGTGGGGGTAGACGGTCACGCTTCCCTTGCCGCGGTTTCCCTTCAGGCCGTAGAAGTTCGCGATCCAGACGTTGCCCTTCTGGTCGACGGCCGTGCCCTGCGGATGGTTCAGGCCGCCGTCCTTGAATCCTGTACCGGGCGACAGCGGCTTTCCGGCCGCCGAGTACTTCGCCATGGCATCGCCGCCGTAGCTGGGTGCCCAGACGGATCCCTGGTGGTCGATGGCGATGCCCCAGGCGCCTGCCTTCATTCCGCCGCCGCTGATGGGACTGTTCAGGGTGGGGTTGCCGACCGGGTCCTGCACGGTGACGTAGGGGCTCGGATCCCGTGTCCCGGGCAGCCAGTTGTTGGTGGCCCAGACGTTGCCCCGGGCATCGACGGCGATGCGTCCGGGGGCGTAGACCTCGGGCGCGGTGTAGTGCAGGGCCAGGACCCAGGCCGTCGGTGCCGAGGCGAGTGCGGGGCCGTAGGTGTGTGCCTGTCCGGCCAGGGCGTACAGGCTGCCGGTGGCCAGTTCCGGATTGCGGGCGAGGTTGAGCACCGCCTGCGTCGTGTCCGCCGGGGTACCGCCGCGCTGCGGTGCGGCCAGGCGCAGCATGTCGCGGCACAGCCCGGTGTCCGCTCCCGGCGCGCAGAGCGAGACAAGGTTGGCCAGGGTGTTGAGGGTGGCCCGGGTGTCGTTCTTGTCGCCGTTGTTCCGGTCGGTGACGACCTTGCCGGGCCGTCCCGAGACCGGGTCGGCGAGGTTGTAGGACGTGGCCGCGGCGTTCTCCAGGCCGGGGCTCGGCCCGGATATGCCGTGGCTGTCGGTGAACTGGGCCAGCGCGTAGGTGGTGGCGACGGTGGTGAACTCGTTGACCGTGACAGCGGATTCGGCGCGCTGCGGCACGCCGCCGCCGGAGCCGACTCCCGCGACGGAGCGCAGATGCAGTGACCGGTCACCCGCGGGTGTGGCGTCCACGTACAGCACGGAGCCCGTGGACCGGCCGGGCTGGATCCGGAAGACCCCGCGGTCGTCGGTCGTGGTGTGTCCCAGTTCCCGGACGCCTTGCCGGTCTCCGGCGAAGAGGGTGACGTCGGCGCGGGGCAGCGGATTTCCCGCGCTGGTGACCGTTCCGTACAACGGGGCCGGCGCGCCCGGGGCAGTCGTGGCGGGCAGCCCCGTCAGGGCCAGCGCCATGGTGGCCGAGGCGGCGAGGGCGGTGCCCGGGCGATACCGGGAGAGTCCGGCACGGTACGCACGGCGCGAAGTCCGGGGCGTTGCCCTGCGGGGGCGGGAGTTGAGGGAGAACAAGGTCGCGGCCCTTTCGTCGGGCCGGCGCGTCGTTCTCGGGGGTCGGACGCGCCGGCGGACCTGCGGAGCGTTCACAGCGACGGCCACCGCTGCCGGCGGGCACTCGGTGCGAGCGCGATCGGAGCGTCATCCGTCCCGGTGCGACGGGTCCGCCGCGTCGGCGTCGCCCGGGTCGCGCAGCGTGAACCATCCGATCCTGCGGCCGGCCAGCCAGATCAGGCCCAGGTGCAGATGAGGGCCGACCTGGCGGAGCTCGTCGCGCACGCCCCCGCACACCAGGGACGTGCGGGAGTAGTCGATGACGACGCACTCCCGGTCGTCCAGACGGCTCGGCCCGAACCCGACCATGGCGACGACGGACAGGATGTCCAGCGGAGTGAGCCGATTGCTGAGGTAGCCGTCCGCGCTGAAGACCTTGCCCCGCCACGCGGTCAGATGTACCAGGCGGGTCAGCAGCCGCGCCCCCGCCGGACCCGCCCGCGGGAAGACGGCCAGACCCTCCATCGGTCCTCTGGGGATCTCACCGGCCGGACTCCCGCGGAACAGCTCGTCGAGATGCCGGTCGTCCGTCCTGAGCAGTTCAGCCTCTGTAATCATCAGGATCCACCTCGGCCCGGCGGCCCCTGCGGCCGACCGGTCTGCGAGCAGCCGGTCCGCCGGGCGCACACAGCGGTCGTCCGCTCGTGCGGCCCGGGCCGGGGAGCACCGGCGCAGACAGCAGGGGCCGCTGACGATTTCATGACGACGACCGGTCCGTGCGCGTGATCATCACCCGGTTCGTGATCCGCCGCTCTCTCCATCGTGAACCTCTTCGGCGGGGCCCACCACCGCGAGCGGCGGCAGGTGCGAGCGCGTGGCACGGCCGCCGCCCGCTGTCCTCTGCCGCCTCGCTACGGAGCGCGGCGGCGGCCGGGAAGGACCGTGTGGGCGGAGTTCGGGTCCGTTACCATCGGGCCATGACCTCCGTACCGTGCCGGAACTGGTGGCGCTCCTTCTAGGAGCGGCCACCTCCTCCGCACGGAATCAGGGCCGTTCGATATGGACGGCCCTTTTCGTTGCCCTCGTACGGGTACGGATGCCGGTGATCACGGCGGGCCGTCCTCCACGCAACCACCATCGCGAGGAGAGAGAACCAATGAGCACAGCCACCGCCACCGCCACCGCCACCGCCACCACCGCCGAGCTGGAGGCGCGGATCCGGCGGGCCCCGGAGACGTTCCGGGTGATGACCGGGGACCGGCCCACCGGGCCCCTGCACCTCGGGCACTACTTCGGCACCCTCCACAACCGGGTGCGGCTCCAGGAGCTCGGGGTGGACGTGTTCGTGATCATCGCGGACTACCAGGTGCTCACCGACCGGGACGTCGCCGACCGGCTCGGCACGCACATGGAGGGGATGCTGCTGGACTATCTGGCCGTCGGCATCGACCCGGCACGTTCCACGGTCTTCAACCACAGCGCCGTGCCCGCGCTCAATCAGCTGATGCTGCCGTTCCTGAGCCTGGTCTCCGTCGCCGAGCTGAACCGCAATCCCACCGTCAAGGACGAGATCGCGCACTCCCGGCAGTCCGCCGTCAGCGGGCTGATGTTCACCTATCCCGTGCACCAGGCCGCCGACATCCTGTTCTGCAAGGGGAACCTGGTGCCGGTCGGGCAGGACCAGCTGCCGCACCTCGAAGTCACACGGACCGTCGCCCGGCGCTTCAACGAGCGGTACGGGGCGGTCTTCCCGGAGCCGGAGGCGCTGCTCTCCGACGCGCCGCTCCTGCTCGGCACCGACGGCACCAAGATGAGCAAGAGCCGGGGCAACTCCATCGCACTGGGCGCCGACGCGGACGAGACCGCCCGGCTGATCAAGGGGGCGACGACGGATGCCGAGCGGCACATCACGTACGACCCCGAGAACCGGCCCGGGGTGTCCTCGCTGGTGCTGCTGGCGGCGCTCTGCCTGGGACAAGAACCGCATGCCGTGGCGGAGGAGATCGGTGGGGGCGGTGCTGCCGCACTCAAGCGGACCGTGACCGAGGCGGTCAACAGCCGGATGGCGCCGATCCGGGCCCGGCGGGCGGAGTACGCGCGGGACATGGGGTACGTACGGTCGGTGCTCCGGGCCGGGAACGAGCGCGCCAACGAGATGGCCGCGGCGACGCTGGAGGAGGTGCGGGGCGTGATGGGCGGGGCGCTTCAGTAGTGCGTCCGCCGGTCGGCGGTGGTCCCGGCCTCCGGCCAGGCGCCCCGGGCCGCCACGTCCAGGATCAGCGCGGCGATGTTCCACGCGTCGTCGGCGCCACTGTGGTGGCGGCCCTCCAGGGGGAGGCCGGCGATCTCCAGGGCCTGGGCCATGCCGGGGCGCTTGCGCAGGCCGTGGGCGGTGGTGAAGGGGATCTTGGCGTTGGTGTGGCGGTGGCCGAAGGGGTACCGGGTGCCGGTCGCCCGGCACTGGCGGGTGAACTGGTTGCGGTCGTAGTCGCCCCAGCTCGCCCAGGGGCGTATGCCCGCCCGGTGCTCCGAAGCCAGCAGCCGGCAGGCCTCGGCGAAGGACACGCCCGTGTCCACCTCGGCCTGGGTGAGACCGGTCAGCCCGGTGCAGAAGGCGCTGACCGCGGACCGGGCGGGCCGGACCAGGATCCGGTGGCGGGCGAGCCTTTCGGCCGCGCGCAGGTCGAGCACCGTCAGGCCGATCTCGATGATCTCGCTGACCGCACCCGGGGGCGGCTGGCCGTCCCAGCAGGTCGCCTCGATGTCGATCACATTGAGGAGGTCGGGGGAGTCGGTGTCCATGGGGGCAGGGTAGGGGCGGCGCGGGATTCGGGGCACCCGGATTTCGGGTGCCCCGACGGGCCTCTCACGCCCCCGGGGACACCCGGAGCCGTCCCCGCAGCAGTTCGGCCAGGCCCCGGCGGGTGGCGGCGATCACCACGCGGTCCTCGGGGCGCAGTACGTACCCCGGGTGCAGGTCCCACACCAGGCCGGACGGGGCTTGTGGGCCGGCCGTGGCGGGGGCGGTCAGGTCCGGGCGGCGGTCGCCGGGCGGGGTGGCGTCCAGGGCCAGGACCCGCCAGGCGCCCGCCCGGAACGCCTGCTCCACCGTGTGGCCCTCCAGCTGCCGGTGGCCGGCCACCTCCACCGCCGCGAACAGCATCACCTTGCGCTCGACCGGGATCGCGCCCAGGATCTGCCGGCCCATCATGGCGACCGCGAAGGCCGGGGCGGCCAGATGGGAGACGGAGCGGGAGCGGGTCACGGCCTGGGGGTGGGCGGTGCGCAGGGTGCGGTAGACGGCGGTGGCGAACTCGTCGTCGTACAGCCGCAGCGCCACCCGCAGGTCCGGCTTGACCGAGCGGGCGTAGAGGGCCGCCTCCAGGTTGGTGGTGTCGACGCTGGTCAGGGCGAGCAGGGCGCGGGAGCGCTGGATCTTCGCCGCCTCCAGCACGCCTTCCTGGGTGACGTCGCCGAGGACCACCGGTACGTGCAGCCGGCGGGCGACCGGGATGCCGCGCGCGTCCGGGTCCTCCTCCACGCACACCACGGGGATGCCGAGTTCGCGCAGCCGGACGAGGACCCGGGTGCCGATCTTGCCGAGGCCGAGCAGCACCACATGGCCGGACAGGCCGCGCGGCGGGCGGCGCAGGGAGGAGGCCGTGCGGAGCGAGCCGAAGGCCTCCAGGACACCGGCCACGAGGAGCGGCAGCAGCATCAGACCGGCCACGCCGGACAGGAGTTGGATGATCTGGCGGGCCATCGGGTCGCCGATCGCGGGGTCGCCCATCGCGAACAGGTCGAGCAGGGTGAGGTAGGTGGCGTGCACCGGGTTGTCGCCGGTGGTGATCGTGGAGGCGATGGCGAGGCCCAGCACGGCCAGGCCGACACCCAGCGCCGACCAGCGCAGCCGCCGCGAGAAGACCTGGCCCAGCGGTGCGCCCCGGCCGCCCATCCGGGGCGGCGGTCCGGCCGGACCGGCCTGGCTGACCGCTTCCAGGACCACTGTGCCGCGGCCCGTGGCGGCGGCCACCTGCCGTTCGTCGGGCAGCAGTCGGGGGCCCTCGTCGCCGCTGCTGTCGGAGCCCTCGGTGCCCGCCGGGTCGTGGGTGGTGGAGGAGAGCAGCGCGAGGGTGCACAGGCCGGGGTCGGCGATCTGGCCGCCGCCGGGCGGGAGGCGTTCGGCGGCGCGCAGCAGCAGGCCCTCCGCCTGGATGACCTTGCTGGAGCCGGTGAGGACGGTGGCCGCGAGGGCGGGGGCGGCGGTGTCGGCGTCGGAGAGGACGGTGGTGGAGGCGTCCAGGGCGGCCCGGTCCAGACCGGGCGCGGCGACGGCGGCGGCCTGGTCGAGGAGCGTCTCCAGGTGCTGGCCCAGCTTGCGGTTGTAGAGCCGGATGACCAGCCGGAGGCGGGGGTTGAGGCGGCGGGCGGTCAGCGCGGCGCGGATGTTGCGCTCGTCGTCGTCGTACACCAGGGCCAGGGCGGTGGCCGAGGCGACGCCCGCCTCCTCGAACGCCTCGTCGGACGGCTCCGCCGCCGCCAGGACGCGGACCGGGTCGACCCCGGCGTTGGTGTCGTCCCCCAGCGAGTCGGCCCCGCTGCCGCCGTTGCGGTTCATCGCCGACGACATCCGGCCGAACAGCGCGGACGCCAGGCCCCGTCCCGTCAGCGGGAGTTCGGGGGCGCGGGCGTCGCGGCCGGGCGGCAGGACGAGGGTGACCCGCTCTCCGTACACGTAACGCAGCTCGACGGCGAGACGGCGGGCCAGTGCGTCGTCGCCGCAGACGACCATGTGTCCGCTGAACGGGGAACGCTGGGGCTGCTGGGGAAGTGGGGGCACATGGCCCAGCATGCCTTGCTCCTCTCCTCGGTGGGCGTCCGGTCAGTGATCTCCGGCCGGTCCGGCGGGCGGGGAAGCCGCGTGCCGGGCCTGCGGGTTGGTGAGCACATGGCGAGGGTCGGCCACCCGGACGATCGCCGACTCGACCGCCGCGATCCGGTCCGCGAGCAGCCCCAGCGCGGCGACGGCCCGGGTCGTCGGGTCGCCGTCCGGGCCGCCGAGGGCCTGAGTCCGGACGTAGGAGGCGGTGATCGCGGACCAGCGCTCGGACTGTTCGGGGGTGAGCCGGCCCCGCAGCGCGGCCAGCTTCAGCAGGTTCGACTCCGCGCCGTTGGTCAGCGTCTGGGCCTCGCCCGTGTAGTGGTCGTCGATGACGTCGGACAGCTCCGCGTCGTTCATCACCGGCACGATCCGTTCGGCGATCTTGTTCATGTTGCGGTACGAGCCCTGGAGCCGGAACGGCGGTTCGGTGCGCGTCGCGTCGGTCTGCGCGGCCGACGCGATGTACGCGGCGTTCACGGCCAGGACGGTGTCGCGGGCGGTCAGCAGATGGCGCAGCACCGCGACGATCCGGTCCACCTCGGCGGGTGTGTACGGGTGCTCCGGCCGGTCCGTGCGCGCCGAACCGTCGCCGGAGGCCAGCCGTACGAACAGGGCGAGATCCGCGCGGGAGCGCCCCGCGAGCGGCGCGAGCACCGGGTTGGCGGTCAGCGCGTTCTCGACGAAGCTCAGCGCGAAGACGTCCTCGCGGCCGCTCAGCACCTCGCCGAGGTTCCACACGTCGGCCCGGTTGGCGAGCATGTCCGGGATCCGGAACCGCTCGCCCGACTCCGTGTACGGATTGCCGGCCATGCACACCGCGAACCGCTTGCCCCGCAGGTCGTGGCTGCGCGGTTCGCCGTCCCGCACGCCCTCGATCCGGCGGGTGGCGTCGCAGAGCGGGATGAACTTCTGGAGCAGTTCCGGCGAGGTGTGCTGGATGTCGTCGAGGTAGAGGAGCGTGTTGTTGCCGGACTCCAGCGCGAAGTTGATCTTTTCGATCTCCTGGCGGGCGGTCGCGGTGGTGGCCTGGGCCGGGTCGAGCGAGGTCACGTCGTGCCCCAGGTTCGGGCCGCTGATCTTGACGAGGACCAGGCCGAGCCGGTCGGCGACGTATTCCATCAGCGTCGTCTTGCCGTAGCCGGGCGGCGACACCAGCAGCAGCAGGCCCTGCGAGTCGGTGCGCCGGTCGGCGTCGGCGGTGCCGAGCTGCTTGGCGAGGCTGTCCCCGATCAGCGGCAGGTACACCTCGTCCAGCAGCCGGTTGCGGACGAACGCCGACATGACGCGCGGCCGGTGGTCGTCCAGCCGCAGCCGGGCCCGCTCGGCGTTCACCAGCGCGGTGCGCCGGCGCTGGTAGGCGCGGAACCCGGGGACGGTCGTGGTGCGGAAGGAGGCGGTGCGGGCGAGGAGTTCGTCGATCCGGACGGCCAGCGTGCCCCGCTCGACGCGCGGGTGGGTGCCGAGCAGCCCCTCCACCCGCGCGGTCAGCGGCGCCTCGCAGTCGTACCGGCCGAGTACCGGCTCGGGGCAGAGCTCCACGGCCACGGCCTCCGCGAGATCGCCCGCGTCGATGCCGCCGCCGCTCGCCGCGGCGTACGAGGCGAGCCAGCCCTCGACGAGCTGGCGGCGGGCCGGAAGGTCGTCGCCCAGTGCGGCGAGATCCTCGTCGTACGCCGGAGTCCCGGTGGTACGCCGGAACTTGTCGAGGAAGGTGCGGGTGGCGGCGCTGGTGACGAACCCCTCCGGGCCGCTGGTCAGCTCCTCGAAGAGGTACGCGGCGACGGCGGCCGGGTCCTCGCCCCCGATGACGGACGCCCACTCCTCCTGGAGGGCGTCGACGGCCGGGGTCAGGCCGAAGGTCTCGCGGGCGCGGGCCAGCGAACGGGCCCGCCGGGTCCACGAGGTGCGTCGCGCCTCGTCCGTGCCGTACGCCCAGAAGAGTTGAGCAGTTGCCCGGACGGCGGGCGGGCGGCGCAGCAGTCCGGCCCCGGCGTGCAGCCGCAGCAGGGCGGTCAGGATCGCGGTGGCGTCCTCGTCGTGGACGCCGCGCTGATATCCCTCGTCGTACGCGGCGGCGGCCGACTCCCGTACCAGGGCGGCGAGTTGGTCCGCGTCCAGTGCGGCGAGGGTGTCCGCGCCCCGCTCGTCCAGGAGCCGGGCGGCCAGGTGCTCGGCCCGGTAGACCTGCGGGGACTCCGAGGGGAGGGTCTGCTCCCAGTACGGGCGGGTCGCCTCGAACTCCGGGTCGGCGACCGGCGCCCGGTAGTCGGTGCCGGTGAGGGCGAACGCGAGCCGGTCCCCGTGCGGGACGAGCGTCAGGTCGAAGGGCTGGGTGTTGACGGCGAACCGGTGCCGGCCCAGCCGGATCGTGGCGCCGCCGTCCGCGTACAGCTCACTGCGGTCCCGCAGCGCCCGCCCGGCCTCCTGGCGGGCGGCCAGCAGCTGTCCGTCGAGTTCCTCGGCCCTTACCGGGTCGCCGAGTTCGCGCAGCTCCTCGGCGGTGCGGCGGATCTTGGCGGCCATCGGGTCGGAGGCCAGGAAGGTGTTCACGGCGTCCAGGTCGTCCAGCGCGGACAGCCGCCGGGAGACCGTCTCCAGGACCCGGGCCGCCGACTGGGCGAGCCGCTCGGCGCGCCGGGCCCGGGCATCCTGGAGGGTCTGCTTGCGGGCCGAGAACGCCTCGTACACCTCCGTGCGGCGTTCGGCCAGCTCGGCCAGGAAGTCGTCGAACTCCGCGAACCGCGACTCCAGGTTTTCGAGTTGGAGCAGCAGCCTGGAAAGTTGGTCGTCGCAGGCGTCCGGGGTGTCGGCGGCGGCGATCGCGCCGGTGACGGCCTGCCCGAGCAGGGCGAACTCGGCGGCGAACTCGGCGCGGCCCTCGTGGTCGAGGAGTTCGCGGCGGCGGGCATCGAGAGTGGCGCGGGCCCGGTTGACCCCGCCGAGCACCTCGGCGATCCGCTCCAGGATCGAGGTGCGGACCGTGGTGTCCCCGATGTCGAGACCGGCGACGACCTCGGTGACGGTGCTCAGCCCGTCCGTCATCCCGGTCAGCCGGTCGCCGAGCGCCGCCGTGTCCGCGACGGTGGCGAGCCCGGACGCCTCGGCGGTGAGGGCGGCGATGTCTTCGTGGTAGCCGGCGAAGGAGTCGTCCCGGCCGAGGAACGCGACGGCGCGCCGGCCGGCCGATTCGAGGTCGGCGGCGGTCGCGGCGGAGAGTTCTTCGATGCGCCCGGTGTCGGCGTACCGCATCTCGGCGAGCGTCGCCAAGTGGCCGTGGGCACGGCGCAGTTCGGTGAGCTGCTCGACCCAGGCAGCGGCCGAGCGGGGAGCCTCGCCGCGGATGCGGCGGACGAGCGCGGTGAGCCGGTCGGCCGCCTCGTCCAGCGCGTCGGCGGCCTGCCGGGTCTGTTCCCGTACGGTCTCGAACTCGACGACGACCTGCTGGGCGGTCGCCTTCAACTCCGCGAGCGGGGAGGCGAGTTCACCGAGTTCGGCGTCGGTCAGCCAGTGGTAGCGGTCGGTCGCCCGGGTGCAGTCCGCGACCAGCTGCGCGTACACGGCGGCGGTCGGCGTGGTCTCGGCGGCGCTGTGCGCCAGCGCCAGGCAGTCGGAGATCCCGCGCACCAGATCGGCGTTGCCGACCCGGGCGAGCGGGCCGGTTCCGGCGGGGCGGGCGGCCGCGTGGGTGTCGGAGACGTACGGGGTCCGCCAGCGTTGCAGGGGGTGGACCCGGGCCGGTTCGTCGCCGGTGGCGGTGGTGCGCAGCAGCACGAGGGTGCCGTCGTCGAGCAGGGCGTGGCCGCGGCCCTGGAGCGGGGTGGCGACCTCCTGCCGGATCAGGTTGTAGGGCAGCAGCAGGCCCCGGCCGTCGTCGGGTGAGCGGAAGACGTAGAGGACGTCCTCGCCGTTCGGGGAGCGGATCGCGCCCTCGAAGACCGGGTCGGTGAGCGGCTCGGCGATGTCGAAGGTCTTGGCGGTGCCGGTGGTGAGGTAGTAGCCGCCGGGGAAGATGATTCCCTGGTCCTCCGGCAGCCGGTGGCAGGCCGGTCCGATGCCGTCGAGCCGCAGCACGGAGCCGAGCAGCGTGTTGAAGACCAGGTACCGCCAGGACTCCTCGTTGTACGGGCGTACCCGGAGCAGGACCAGCGGCCCGATCGTGGCGTGCTCGACCTCCGCGTCGGCCAGCGACTGGAGGGGCTCGGCGACCGGCTCCCGGTAGATCCCGTCCGGGGTGTCGGTGTCGTTGACCGTCTTGACGGTGAGGCTGCCGCCGAGGGTGTCGACGTACAGCGCGGCGCCGTCCGGGCCGTCCCCGCCCACCGCGATGTGCGGATGGCGCCCCAGCACGTGCGACTCGCGGCCGGCGGCGGTCCAGGTGAAGTCGTGCGAGGGCGGGAAGACGTGGTCGCGGTCGCCGCGCGCGTCCAGGAACGCGCCGGGCGAGCCGTCCGGGGCGAGCGCCCAGCGCAGCACCCGGATGCCGTCCGCGCTCTCGCCGGTACGGAAGACGGCGAGCAGCTTCCCGTCCACCAGGCGCAGCCGCAGCAGCCGGGCGTCGCGGTAGTAGCGGTGCAGCGCGGTGAACTCGCGTACGAAGTCCTCGTCGGCGATCGGCCCGCCCTGGACCGGCTCCGCCGCCTGCGGTCCGTACAGCGCGAGCACGTCGGCCACCTCGGCCGGGTCCGGCGCCCCCGGGCCGCGTTCGAAGCCGAACAGCAGCTGCCCGCCGACGGCCACCAGGTCGCGCGGGACGGCCGGCCGGCCGGTGCGGATCTGCTCGGTGCCGGTGAGCCGGAGCTCGGTCGAGCCGAACTCCTCGGTGCGGCGGGTGTTCAGCTCCTCGGCGCGGCGCGCCAGTTCGGCGGCCCGGTCGCCGAGCCGGCGGCGCAGCACGTCGTACGTTCCCGCGTCCACGGGGCCGCCGGTGGGCGCTGCGGTCGTGGTGTCGGTGTCCATGCGTACGACTCTCCCTGCGAGCTGTTGCGAGCTGTGTGGTGCGCCCGTCCGGGGGCCGGTGGGGTGCGGCCGCCCGACGGACCGGGGTGG
>NZ_JBCEWQ010000089.1:0-34996 GCF_038448545.1 Streptomyces sp. CLV115 | reverse complement strand
GGTCGGGTCGGGTCGGGTCGGGCCGGGTCCGACAGTCACCCGTAGGTCAGCGGCTTCACCGGTCCCGCCGCTGCCGCCACCGCATCCGCCAGTGCTTCGATCTCGTCCTCGGCGAGCGACGAGACCGTGAGCCGGATTCCCCGGGGCGCGGCCAGCCGGAACCGCGCCCCGGGCGCCACGGCCCAGCCCGCGTGCAGCAGCCTCGCCACGACGCCGGTCTCGTCGCCGACCGGCACCCACACATTCATCCCGCTGCGTCCGTGGGCCACCACGCCCCGCTTCTCCAGCGCCCGCACGAGGCCGTCCCGCCGCTTCGCGTACGCCCGCGCCACCTCCCCCGGCTCCACGGCGCCCGAGGTCCACAGGTGCACCACGACCCGTTGCAGCAGCCTGCTGACCCAGCCGGGGCCCAGCTGCTGCCGCCCCGCCACCCGGTCGACCGTGACCGGATCGCCGGTCAGCACGGCGACCCGCAGGTCCGGCCCGTACGCCTTGGCCACGGAACGGACGAAGGCCCAGCGGTCCGTGGCGCCCGCCAGCGGATGGATCGGCAGATCGACGATGCCGTGCCCGTGGTCGTCCTCGATCACGAGGACATCGCGGTGGCCGGCGAGGACCGCGCGCAGTTCGAGGGCGCGCGCGGCACCGATGGCCGCGCCGGTCGGATTCTGCGCGCGGTCGGTGACCACCAGCGCGCGGGCACCGGCGTTCAGCGCGTTCTCGACGGCACCGGGCATCGGCCCCTCGTCATCGACCGCGACGGGCACCGGACGCAGCCCCAGCGCCGGTACGAGATCCAGCATGCTGCCCCAGCCGGGGTCCTCGACGGCGACCGCGTCACCGGGTCTGAGCTGCGCGACGAGGACCCGCTCGATCGCGTCCAGCGATCCGGAGGTCGCGACCACGGGCCCGCCCGGCACCCCGTCGGCGTCCAGTGCGGCGCGGGCGAGCGCGGCGAACTCCGGGTCCACCGGCGCCTGTCCGTACATCCCGGGCTCCCGCCCGTACTCCCCGGCGACCGCCGCGAAGGCGTCCCCCAGCGCGGGCAGCAGCTCCGGGTCGGGGTTGCCCGCGCCCAGGTCACGCACGCCCGCGGGCGCCTCGACCCGGAGCGAGCCGCGCGCCGTACTCGCGGGACGCGGCCGCACCCTGCTGCCCCGGCGCCCGGCCGTCTCGATCACCCCGCGCTCACGGAGCGTGCGGTAGGCGGCCGCCACCGTATTCGGGTTCACCCCCAGCTGATCCGCCAACTCTCGCATGGGAGGCAGCACTTGACCCGGTTCGAGCTCACCGGAGCCGACCCCGCGCTCCACACTGGCGGCGATCTCCGATGCGCGTCGCCCCACGATCCGATACTCTCCTAGCACAAACCAGATTATGCACTAGTGCAATGGAGTACGCAATGTCGGACACCGCATCGCCGCAGCCCACGGCCCCGGCCCCCGAGGCCGGCTACGAGCCGACCGGGCGCACCGTGCCGACCCGTTCCCGCGAACGGGCGTCCTACGACAGGGAGGTGGTCCACTCGATACTGGACGAGGCGTACGTCTGCCACCTCGGCTTCGTCCGTGACGGCGCGCCCGTCGTGCTGCCGACGCTCTTCGGCCGGATCGGCGACCGGCTCTACGTACACGGTTCGACGGGCTCCAGGCCGCTGCGCGAGGCGGGCCGCACCGATCCCGGCCTGCCCGTGTGCCTCACGGTGACACATGTCGACGGGCTGGTGCTGGCTCGTTCCGCCTTCCACCACTCGATCAACTACCGCTCCGTGGTGGTCCACGGCGTCGCACACACGGTCACCGACCCCGAGGAGCGGCGCACCGCCCTCGACGCGATCGTCGACCACGTGGTGCCCGGCCGGTCCGCCGATTCCCGGCCCGCCGACGAGAAGGAGCTGGCCGCGACCGCGGTGATCCGGCTGGACCTGCGGGAGGTGTCCGCCAAGATCCGCACGGGCGGCCCCAACGACGAGGCCCACGACCTCGCACTTCCCCACTGGGCCGGCGTCGTCCCGCTCGCCCGCGGCTACGGGACGCCGCTCCCCGCGGACGACCTCGACCCCGCCATCGGTGTGCCGGACTACATCACCGAGCTGTGACGCACCACGGCTGACGGGACATCGCCGGGCGGGGCTTCCCCCGGCGCCGAGTCCCGTCGCCGCCGGTCCCCGCGCCAGGTGGCCGCGGCGTTCCCCGCCGGCCGCGGCGGCGCGCCGGTCCCGACGAGCACCCGCCCGGGCAGCGGCCGCTCTCGAACCGGAGGGAGGGATCACCGACCGCAGGCAGGCGTGGTCGGTACCGGGTCGGTGCGGGGGTCGATGACCCGGTGGTCGCTTCGCATAACCCGGTCCGCGAACATCACAATCCGTTCGACGACGAGCCGGAGGCCGCGAGAGCGGCAGGTGTGCCGTTCAAGGCCCCGTTGCCCACCGCCGGAAGGGCGTGCACGGCTCCCCAGCGGCCTTCGTTCCGTCTTGTCGCCACGAGGCTGCCCCGAACTGCCGCGCACACAGCCGTCGTCCATGACGCCCGCCACCCCGCCAGGTCACGGGTGTCACATCGTGACGCGCCACATCACGCACGTCACAGCGTGGCACGACCGGCGGACAGTTCCCCCTCGGCAACGGCCCGGCCGCCGTCCCGCCCTTCGGTCACCGCCGCGCCGGATCCCGGCACGACGGGCCCCGAAGGTGTCCCCGGCGTCGAGGACTGCGCGATGAACGCACCGATCAGCACCATGGCACCACCCAGGAGCTGCGGCGCCGACAGGTGCTCGCCGAGCAGCACCCAGGCGAGCACCGTGGCGATGACCGCCTCCAGGCAGGCGACGACGCCCGCCACCGCGGGAGAGAGCAGCCGCACCGCGATCACTCCGGTGACGTACGCGATCACGGTCGCCAGCAGCACGATCCAGACGAGCAGCAGCCAGGCCGGAACCTCCGCACCGTCCATGCCCACCGTGCCGCCCAGCACCGACCAGTCCATGCCCCAGGGCTGCGCGACCACGGTGAGAACGGCCGCGCCGATCAGCAGCCCGTAGGCGATCACACCGACCGGATGCGGCGGTTCGACACCGTCCGCCCCGTCCGCACCCCCCTGGTCCGAGAGAACGAAGTAGCCGACCTGGCAGCAGGCGGCACCGAGCGCCAGCAGCAGTCCGACCACGTCGAAGCTCAGCCCCGACCAGACCTCGACCACGCACGCCAGCCCGCCGACGGCGAGCACCACACCGACCGCGGCCCGCCGGGTGACCGGCCTGCGCTGGACGAACCGGACCCAGCCGAGTACGAGCGCGGGCGCCAGGTACTCGACGAGAAGAGCGACCCCGACGGGGATCCGGGAGATCGCGGCGAAGTAGAAGGCCTGCACACCCGCGACCGCGAGCAGCCCGAAGCCGAGCAGCAGGACCGGCCGGCTGCGTACCAGGTCCCGGTGGCGCCAGACCACCGGCAGCATGACCAGGGCAGCACCCGCCACGCGCAGCCACACCACGTGGAGCGGATCGAGCCCCGACTCGATCAGCGGCTTGGCCGCCACCCCTGAACCACCGAATGCGAACGCCGATGCCAGGGCTGGTCCCAGGCCGGCGCTTCTCCCCTGAGACGCGTGCATCGGCCCATCATGACAGCTGCGGTCAGGAGCTTCATCCAGGTGACGCCTGACATGCTCACCACTGAAGCCACCGCCGCACGCCATCCACCGCCACCGAACCGCCCGGCCCGGACGGTCAGCCTCCGCATTCCGGCACGCCCTGCCCGGCGGCGTCCGCGACCCGGGCCGCGAGCCGGTCCGCGTCGACCCCGCCCCGCACCAGCACCTCGACGGCCCGGCACTCGTGGTCGGTGGACAGTGCCGCGAGCAGGTCGAGCCCGCCGGCCCGTGCATCGCCGCGCGACTCCGCCCGTTCGAGTGCACCGGCCATCGCCGAAGCAGCCGAGGGCGACCAGCCCTCCAGCCCGGTGCCCCGCACGACGGAACCCGGGTCGGGGAGGACCGGGACGGCTCCGGAATCCTCGACCGAGCCCTGCCAGCGGAGCCCGTATCCGATACTGCGCTGGACGAGGTAGCCGAGCACCCTGGCGAGCTGGGGTCCGCCCTCGAAGGCCGCCCGCACCGCGGGGTCCGATTCGATGAGGGAGTGCAGCAGATGCGCCGTGTCGATCTGCCGGTCGCCGTCGCGCAGCGCACGTCTGCGGGCGCCCGTCACGACGGCGGCCAGCTCCACGGTGAGTCTGGCGTCGAGCTCGGCGCGGTTCGGTACGGGCTGCTGGGGGATCCGCGGCGTCCGGTTCTGCACATCTCCCACCCCATCAGCCCTGCGGCGCGAATACATCCCCGGATGGGCCCATCCAGGCATCCCACGCAAGTTGGGCACACCCGAACGGTTTCTCCTCCTTGCGGATGAGATCTCGCCATTTCTGGATCCGATCGGAGAAAAGGGCGCGCGCCGCCTTGCCACGCGCTCCCTGGGCAACCGGAAGTCGCCCCCCGCACGTCCCACAGGCAATACCCATGCGACAGC
The DNA here is from genome assembly GCF_038448545.1 of Streptomyces sp. CLV115. NCBI lineage: Bacteria > Bacillati > Actinomycetota > Actinomycetes > Kitasatosporales > Streptomycetaceae > Streptomyces > Streptomyces sp. CLV115. The sequence continues at coordinate 30,475 of NZ_JBCEWQ010000089.1, read as the reverse complement.
CGGAAGGGAGCCCACGGACATGTCCTGGTTGGTCGCCCTGCCGGCACTCGACGGGCGGGAGTACGTGTACCGGGTCCACGCCCCGGCCGACGCACTGCGCGCGGACCTCTTCTGGGCCGCGTTCCACTGCCACGACGACGGCCCGCACCCCCGCGCCTTCGACAGGTTCGACGCCGCTCTGATCTGGCGCGCGGGAGCGGAGGGAACGGCCCGATAGATCTGACAGTTCATCAGTATTGAATGTTCCGGTCACTGCGGCTACGTTCCGCGACACCGTAACCCGCCGAGAAGGGGTGGTCGCATGGCCGAAGTCAGTGCAGAGGCACGCATCGAAGCACCGGCCGAGAAGGTGTGGGCCCAGCTGACGGACTTCACCGCGTACGGCCAGTGGAACGCCACCCACACCAGCTTCCCCAAGGGCGGTCCGGCGGCACTCGAACTCGCCGCCACCTACGAGGAGAACATGAAGCTCATGGGCTTCCCGGCCGAGGTGACCTGGACGGTGGCGGAACTGGAGACCGCACGCCTGCTGACCACCAAGGGCAAGGGCCCGATGGGCGTCAACCTGGCCATGCGCTATTCACTGACCCCCGACGGCGATGCGACGACGGTCCGCATCGACGGTGAGTTCACCGGCGCGGCGGTCTCCCTGATGGCCGGAAAGCTCAAGGACTCGGCGACGGCCGCGCTCGTCGAGTCATTGCGCAAACTGGGCGGCCTCGTCGCCGCCTGACACCCCGGCAGACCAGAAGGGCCTCGCGGCTCGGCCGCGAGGCCCTTGTCACCACACCCCGGAGCACCGCACCCCACGGGGCTCAGTGCTCGTCGGCAAGGATCAGATACAGCTTCTTGCGGGCGTCGCCGATGACCGCGAGAGCCTTCTTCCGCTGATCGGCCGAGCCGGTCTTCCAGACCTGCCCGAACGCCTCCATCAGACCGAATCCGGCCTGGCGGATCTCATTGGCGCTCTCCCAGTCGACACCGCGTCCGGCTTCCTCCCAGGGCGCCTCGGACCCCGACTCCGCCTCGGTGCGGCCGGCTTCGGTGAGCGTGAACAGCTTCTTGCCGCCCTCGCTCGCGCTGATGATCAGCCCCTCGTCCTCCAGCAGCTGAAGCGTCGGATACACCGAGCCCGGACTGGGCCGCCAGGCCCCGCCGCTGCGCTCGCCGATCTCCTGGATCATCTCGTACCCGTGCATCGGCCGGTCCTTCAGCAGCGCCAGGATCGAAGCGCGTACGTCACCCCGCCGTGCCCTCCCCCGGCCACGCCCGCCCCCGAAGGGCCCACCGCCGAACGGCCCCCCACCGAACGGCGGTCCGAACTGCCCGAAGGCCGCCCGCCGCCCCTCGAAGTCACCACGCCCCGGACGGCCGGGCCCCCAGTGCCCATGACCATGGCCGTGCTCATGACCGAACTCTTGCTCGTGTCCATGTGAACGCATCGCTCTACTCCTTCTATCGTTGATCTGTCGCGATGCCTCAACGATATATCGGAACCGATCGCCTGACAATCCCCGGGTCAGAGGCACGTCCGACCTGCGACCGTGATCGTTGATCGATTGCCAGGACGGTTGATCGAAGCTGCTTCAGGTCAGCGAAGCGTGATCACTCGGCCGTCCGTGTCGGCGAAGGCCGCCCGTTGTGTGGTGTTGCCCGTCGCGTCACTGCTCAGGAGCCGGCTCCTGCAGGGAAGAGGGCGTCGAGCCGGGGTGTCCCCGTTCTCGCCGTGACCTCTGCGGTGTCGATCTCCTCTTCGGGCTTCGCCCATGTCTCCTGAACGGCTTCCAGGGCCTCGTAGAACGCCTCCCCGCAGTCGCCCTCCTGGCCCGCCGGCTCGTCGAACACCTCCTGGGCCACGTAGTCGAGCTCCTCCCATTCCGGCCACTCGTCGTCACGCCACTCCCGCGCGTGCCGCCCCACCACGGCCCGCACCTCGGCAACGTCGGCGAGGGCATCCGGATCGGCGAGCACCGCCTGGTACGTCCCTTGTCCCTGGGCCACCAGCCACAGCGCGAAGTAGTCGAAGCCGTCGTCGGAGCACAAGCCACCCTCGATCCGGTCCACCGCCCGCCACAGTGCGTCCGTGGCGACCGCGTCGCACGCGGCCTCCAGACGCGCCTGAAACTCCACTCGCTCAGCGGCCGGCCGGCACCGCAACTCCCCGCGCAGCCACTCCAACCGTTCATGCCGGTCACCGGGGCGGCGGCTCAGCTCGTCCATGAGCGTCCAGAAGGTCTTTTCGTCCATGCCGCACAGGATCGCAACCACCACTGACATGCCCGGGATCCCCTTGCGTCAACAGCAGTGCCGGCCGCCCCGCGCAGCCTCGGAAACAGCCCGCCCGTCGCATCACCTGTACGCCAGATGTTCAATCCGCGGTGGCGCGAACAAGCCTTGATCGTCCTTCAGTGGCAATCGATCAACGATCACCGTCACAGGTCAACGGCTGTCACTGAAGCCGGGGCGATCGAAGTGCATGTCGGCGCAGACGGGCCACTTCGCCGTTTGCGGACACCCCGGGGGTGGGCCGGGCGCCGGCCACGGACTTCGGCAATTGCTCGTGAGGCGTCACCCAGCGGCGCTAGGCTGCCGTGTCGTGCAGGAGACACGCCTCGACACCGCTCGGATCCGAGCGGCTCGCCGGGTGATCGACCCGGTGTTCCTCGACACTCCGCTGTACCGCTGCGAGGCGCTGGAGCCCCGCCTCGGGTGCGCGGTGAGCGTCAAGCTCGAAACGGCGAACCCGGTGCGCAGCTTCAAGGGCCGCGGCACCGAGGTGGTCGCGAGCCGACTCGCCGATGAAGGCACGCGTGCCGTGGTGTGCGCGAGTGCGGGCAACCTCGGCCAGGCCCTCGCCTGGTCCGGTCGCGGCCGGGCACTCGACGTGACCGTCGTGGCATCCCGCTTCGCGACCCGGGCCAAGCTCGATCGCATCCGCGTGCTGGATGCCGGGCTGGAACTGGTGGACGGCGACCACGAGCTGGCGCGCGAGCGGGCCGCGGCCATCGCGCGCCGCGAGGGCATCCGGCTGGTGGAGGACAGCCTGGACATCGAGACCTGCGAGGGCGCGGCAACCATCGGCCTGGAACTGGTGGATGCCGCGCCGTCGTTCGACGCCGTCCTGATCGCTCTCGGCGGCGGGGCGCTGGCCACCGGCGTGGGGCACGTGGTGAAGGCCCTGGCGCCCGGGGTCGAGGTGATCTGCGTCCAGCCGCTGGGCGCACCCGCGATGACACACTCCTGGCGCCAACGGCGCGTCGTCACCACCGACTCGACCGCAACGATCGCTGACGGCGTCGCCGGCCGGTTCCCCGTCCCGGCCGTCCTGGACGACCTCCTCCTGGTCGCCGACGACGCCGTCCTGGTCCAGGAAGCCTCGATCGTCGCCGGTATGCGGATGCTCCTCGACCACGCGGGCCTCGTCGTCGAGCCGTCGGCCGCGCTCGGCGTCGCGGCGATCCTCGAAGACCGTGACCGCTTCGCCGGCCGGCACGTAGTCACCATCGTGTGCGGCAGCAACGTCGATGCGGCCGCCTTTCACCGCTGGGTCGCTGCTCCCGGCGAAGGGTCTTGACGGTTGCCCTGACAGGCTCGGTGTCTGCTGCTGAAGGCGCTCGCGCGTGCGGGGTTGCGCCGAGGACAGCGGCGAGGCGCTGCTGTGGCACGTGAAGGCGCTCGCGCGTGCGGGGTTGCGGCTACGCTCGTCGGCATGCCGAACCGTGTTCCGTTCAATGAGGCAGTGCTGTCCACCGTGGGCACTCCCGAGCCGGCCGAACTCCTGGACAGCAGTCCGCGGTCACGGGTGTGGCGGGTGCAGCCGGCCGGCCGGCGGCCGGTGATCGTCAAGCAGATCACCGACGGCGGGGACACGGGCGCCGACGCGAACACGCGCTTCGCTCGGGAGGTCGCCGGGCTGCGCCTGGCGGGGCGGGCCTCCGGGCCTGCTGTGGCCCCCGCGTTGCTCGCCACGGACCCGTCCTCGCGGGTGATGGTCCTGGAGCACCTGGACGACCTCGGCAGGACGGAGGACTGGATGCCGGGGTACGCCGAGTCGCTCGCCCGGCTGCACGCCCTGACCGGGCCCGCCGACGCGGGCGCGCTACCGGTCTGGTCGGGGCCCACGGCCACCGACGCGGAGTCCTTCCTCGCCCTGGCCAGGGCGCTCGACGTGCCCGTGCCGTCCACGGTTCCCTCCGAACTCGCCGGTCTCCTGGAGCGGTTGGACCCCACCCCGCACCATGCGCTGCTGCACGGCGACCCCTGCCCCGGCAATGATCTGCGCACCGCCGAGGGCGTCCGCTTCGTCGACTTCGAGCGGGCCTCGCTCGGCAACGGCCTGATCGAACTCGCCTACTTCCGCATCGGCTTCCCCACCTGCTGGTGCGCCATGTCAGTCACCGCGGCCCCGCTCACGGAGGTCGAGGACGTCTACCGGACCACCTGGCGCGGCCTCACCGGGAAGGACGTGCCGGGTGACCTCGCCGACGCGTGCGCGGGCTGGCTGATCCAGGGCGACGCACTCGTCGAGCGGGCCCACCGCGGGACGGTCGACCAGCTCGCCAGGGTGCCCGCCGAGGACTTCGAGTGGGGCTACATCTCCGCTCGTGAGCGGCTCGTCCACCGCCTGGACGTGGTCGCCGGCATGACCCGCGACCACGATCACCTGCACGCCGTCGGCCGCCTCAGCTCCGCCCTGGCCGGCCGCCTGCTCGAACGCTGGCCGAAGCTGCGTCCGCTGCCCACGCATGCCGCCCGCCCTTGGTACTAGGGCGTGTCCGCAACGCCGTTGGCGCGCCGGTCCGGTCGTGGTGCCTGCGTCGCCATGAGCCGACTGATGAGCCGTGTGCGGTGCTCGGGCCGAGGTCTTCGGCATGGTCCGGGTCGGCGGCGGACCGGGCCCTCAAGCGGTTGCGGCGGCGACCTCGAAGCTGAGCTGGGAGCCCAGTTCCTCGAAACCCAACGCGGCGGCAACACGCCGGGAAGCCGCAGGGCGCGCCCGCCATTGCGGCAGCAGGCCGGCCGAGAGGGCATGAGCGACCGCTGCTGAGCCGGTCACCCGGGCCAGTCCCCGTCCGCGCGCTTCCGGCGCGGTCAGCACGCCGACCTGGGCCGTCCGTCCCGGCCAGACACAATAGCCCGCGGCAGCGACCACCTGACCGTGGTCACGCAACACGAACGCGGGTGACATGATCTCGCCCAGCGCGGCCTCGTCGGCGTCCTCGGGACCAGCCGCACGCTCCAGGATCCGCAGATCCGGGTGAGCCGAGGGAAGTTGCTCCATCACCACAGTGCCGGACGACACCGGCCGGAATCCCGCCGGAGACACGTACGACAGCGTTGCCGGCCCGAGTGTCTGCCCCACCGAAGGCACCCGCCGGACCAACTCCCCATTGGCGACGGCCGACACCGGCAGTTGTCCCCATGCGTCGCGAACGATCGCGGCGGCACTCTCGCTCGGCGCGGTGGCGATCGCGGATCCGCCCAGCGCCACCACCCCGACCCAGCCGACCGGACACAGCCCGGATCGCGGGGAGACCACCACCTTCACACCACCCGGCGGGGGGAACGACACCGGCACCCGGGCCAGTTCTTCCCAGAGCCGACGTGCCCGGGGTACCAACGCATTCGTCCACATGGATCCGAGCGTGCCGGTCGAGGCGGGCGGCCGGCACGGGAATCGCCCCCGTGTGACCGGCATCGCCCTGTGCGACCCGGCATCAGTGCGGCAATTGCCGCAGAGTCCCGGGCCGGTCCACCGTCTGCTCTTCCCTCCCTCGGCATCGGCGACAGGAACTTGCCCACCTGCTCACCTACACCAAGGAGCGCGTGAGCCAGACCAGTTCGCCACGGTCGTCCGTCGTAACGTGATCGCGCTCGAAGCCCAGTTTTTCGAGGACGCGGAAGGACGGCGCGTTCCAGGAACGCACGGTCGCCCAGAGCCGCTGTCGACCAGTCGCGATCGCGGCTTCGATCACGGCGGCGGCCGCCTCGGTGGCATAGCCGTGCCCGTGCACTCGCCGGAACAGTTCGTACGCGATCTCGGGCTCTTCGACGGAAGCCCGTCCGACAGTGAGTCCGCAGTAGCCGATGAAATCACCCACATCGCGACGGTTGACGACCAGCAGAGCGAGCCCCGTCCGCGCCGGCGTGGAGAGCTGGGCCTCAATCACGCGCCGGTTGACCTCGACGGACGGCATTCCGTCGCCCCGCCCGGCGGCGAGCGCACGGTGGTCGTCGGCATCGGACATCGTCCACGGACGCATCGTCAGCCTGGTCGTCTCAAGATGGAGTGGCATCGTCGTATACGGCATCGCAGCAATCTACCGACGCCGTCGCGGGCGGACCGAACCAGCCGCGAGCCAGTGGGCCGGGCAGAGGCGATCCGTCTCCATGGACGGCGCCCTGGCAATGGAGCTGCCCATAAATGCCTTGGCCGGTCGCCGCCGAGCTGCGACGATGCCCCCATTTCCCCAACGGAGGACATTTGTTCGTATTCGTGTGCGCTGGGTGCGACGCCAGGCTGACCACCCGACTGTCCGAGGTCGCCCTGCCCGTCCACGCCCGTCAGAAGTACGGGAACGGGACGCAGCTCCCGGTACTCATGGAGTCGGGCACGTTCGCCGTGGACCCGGAGCCGTGGGGGCCACCGTGGCGGCCGTGGTCGCAGGTCGATCCGGAGGAGGCGGCGGCCCGCGGCATCCACGCACCGCTCCACGCCCTGTCCGGCAACGCGCCCGGCGCGATCGTCATCGCCCCCGGAGACGTCCGGGGCACCGTGCTGATCCTGGAGAGAAGCGGCGGATACTGCTGCGGCCTCGACGGGGCCGACGGCCCCAACATGGCCTGCGAGGCGTGCGGCCTGCCCGTGGCGAGCAGGATCGACGACTGCTCGCTCTGGCAGGCGGTGTGGCTCGCCCCGGACGCCGTGCGCCGCTGCCCCGTCGACGACACCGACGCCTGCGCCGTACCGCTGTCCTGGGAGGAGTTGATGACGGAGAAGAGCGGCACGCCCCCGTTCGAGCCGATCGCCCGGTGGGGGGAGCGGATGGGGCCGAACCACTGGTGGTCGTGGAGCCCGCAGTGGACGGCGGCGGCAGGCCGGGCACTCGCCCATCTGCTGGCGGCCTCGGAAGGACGGCCGGTGACCGTGCCGGGCGGTCTGACCGGAGAGGTGTTCCGACGTGCCCTCGATGCGCTGCTCCCCGCAGGCCCACCCGCACGGCGCGCCGTTCTGGCCGGACCGGAGTGTCCCGTTGTCGGCGCGGACGCCGACATCGTCCTCGTACCGACGCATCCCCAGACGGGGGAAACCTGGGCCCCGGCCGGCCCGGCCGCCTCCGCGTACCCGGTGCCGCTGCCGTTCGGGGTGTGGCTGGGGCTGGCCTTCCCCGAGCCGTTTCCCCCCGTCCTCGCCTCGGGAGTGATACCCGGCGACGTCCTCCGTGACGACCCGCCCGTCCCGCGCCCCCGTCACACGTTCCGGGCCGACCCGGAGACGTTCCGGCACACGCTGGCACGGCTGCCGGCCGTCCGCAGCCCGTGGCTGCGCGAAGTTCTCCAGAACCTCACGCAACACATGCGCGCCGGCGTCTTCTAGCCGGCCGGCGGACAACACCGAAACGGACAGGACGACCGGCACGCCACCTCGCCGAAGCGGGTTCGGCGACCTCGGAGAAAGGACGGCGGATTCGGGTGCGCGGCTGCTCTGCGCAGGCGTGGGCGGGCGGGCGAAGCGCCTTCTGCCGGCTCGACGAGCGAACGCCGCGCCCGTCCCCCTCGCTCGGCGGCACGGCAGTGCGAGGCGTCCACACCCGGTGCCGGCCCGGCGATGCCATAGCCTCCGCCTGTGAACATGAGCCGCCGGCAATGCGGGCACCGCCACTCCACCGAGCTGCCGCACCATCAAACGATCCTGGACCGTACGGATTGGGTGTCGCTCGCCACTGTGCGCGGGACGGGCGAGTCCCTGCCGGCGGCCCTGGCACGTCTGCTCGACCCCGACCCGGTCGTCAGGGAAACCGCCGCCCGGGACGCGCTCAGGGAAGTGACCCACCAGAACACCGTCTACGAAGCCACCGTTCCCGTAGCGCTCTATGTGGCGGCCGTCCTCGGCCACCCGGCCGTCTCGGCCGCCGACTCCCGCCACGACGCCGGCATGCCACCGAATCACCCGCTCCTCGTGAGACTGCTCGACTGGCTCGGCAGCACTGCCCACGACGCCGACGACGAGTGCGTCGCCGTGGGCGAACGCCATTGCGGCACGGGCTTCCTCCAGGAGTACGGGGAGATGCGCGCGTTCCGGGACCTGCGCCCGGCGTTGTTCTCGGCCGTCCGTCCTCTCCTCGGCCACGACGACCCGGGCGTACGCCACGCGGCCCTGGTCGCCGCCTTCCCCCTCTCGGAGCATCCCGACCTCGTCGCGCACCGTGGCGAACTGGTCGACCACGCCCGTCGTCTACTGGCCACCAGCACCGACCGCCACAGGCGGAGCCGCGTCCTGGACGCGCTGAAAGCACGGGGGTACGACACCGACGCTCTGGAGAGCGCAGCCGACATCGCGGCCCGCGAACAACACGCCCCTCGCACGGCAGGACGCGCTTCCCGGGCTGGCACCGGGGCGGGTGGTCATTGCGAGGATCCGCCGTTCTGACGCAGGGGATCCGCAGCCCCCGGCCATCCATCGAATCACCCGGCGTGGCCACACCGCACAAGTGGGCCGACGAGCCCGCAGATCGTCGCCGAGCAGGACGGTGGCGACAGGGCTCCCCGAGCCGCCGGGGGGCAGCGGCCGGCCCGTCAGCCGAGGAAGAGCGGGAACTTCGCGGCCCGCTCGCCCAGTACCGCCTTCTCCGCGCCGGTCGGGGCACGCCGTCCCGTGCCGACCAGCAGGGCGTCCGTGTCGGAGAGCGACGCGGGGAACTCCGCCCCGGCGATCCTCTCCAGCATCTCGCGCGACCGGGCGAGACTCTCCGCAGGCGGTCCGGCCGCGCCCGGAAGGTACGCGACGAGGTCCAGATGGTGCAGCGTCCACTCCAGGACGTACGCGCCGAGGTAGTCGCCCGCGGTGAGGACCACGTCACGGGTGGCGACCCGGAGACCCGGGTCGGCGAGCACGGCGGCACGGCCGGCCGCGGAGCCCACGTCGTCGAGGTGGAACCTGAGCAGGCCGGGCTCCTCGTACGCGGCGGCCAGCCGGACGATCAGCGCATCCAGCGGGTCGTCGCCGGTCGGTGGCGCTTCCGATACGTTCCAGTAGGTCAGCGCGTCTCGGGTCGGTTCTGTCTCGGCGGGCGTCACCAGGGTGATCAGGACGTCCTGGGCATCGATGACCAGATGGCACACCAGGTCCCGCACCAGCCAGCCGGCGCAGCCGGACGGTCGCGCGAAGTCCTCGTCCGGAAGTCCGGCGACCGCCGTGCGCAACGCCGTCCAGGAGCGTGAGAAGAGATCCACATCGGCAAGGTAGTGCGGTGCGGCGCACCCGGACAAGCACCTCGGCGGGGCCGCCCGCGTACCACCCCACCGGCACGCGGCAGCCCCCGCCGGTACGCACCCCGTCCCCGGGGCACGCCGATACCGTCCGGGGGAGTCGTCGACATTAAGGTCCGGCATTCAGGTCCATCGGCGTCCACGCCCATCGGCATTCAGGTCCATCGGCGCAGAGGTCCAGCGACACGGAATTGGCCTTGGTACACGGCTCCGCGCCCTGCATAGGGTCGCGCCATGAGGATTCGAATCGTCGACACATTCACCGACCGCCCCTTCACCGGCAACCCGGCCGGGGTCCTGATCCTGGATTCCGACGCCTTCGCCGACGACGATCGACTCCAGCGGATCGCCATGGAGGTGAACCTCTCCGAGACCGCCTTCGCCCACCCGCTGCCCCCGGGCGGCGAGGCCGACTGGGCACTTCGCTGGTTCACCCCGGCCACCGAGGTCGACATGTGCGGGCATGCCACCCTCGCCACCGCGCATGTCCTGCACACCACCGGTGCGGCGACCGGCACCGTACGCTTCGCGGCCCGGTGCGGGATCCTCACCTCGGACACCCGCCCCGACGGTGCGATCACCCTCGACTTCCCCACGTCCCCGCTCACGCCCGAGGCGACCCCGGCCGGGCTGGCCGCCGCTCTGGGCGCGGAGCCGCTCTCCGTCCAGGACACCGGCCCGCACATCGGCGACCTGCTCGTCGAACTGTCCGACGAGGCGACCGTGCGGGGGCTGACCCCCGACATCGCCAGGCTGGCCGACGTCTCCCGGCGGGGTGTCATCGTCACGGCGGCCGCGGCGGACCCGGCCCGTGGCTACGACTACGTCTCGCGCGGCTTCTTCCCTCGTGTAGGCATCGACGAGGACCCCGTGACCGGTAGCGCCCACACCGCGCTGGCACCCTTCTGGTCGGCCCGCCTCGGCCGCGACGATCTGACCGGGCTGCAGGCCTCCGCCCGTTCCGGCCTGGTACGGACCTCCCTGCGCGGCGACCGCACGTTGCTCACCGGCGACGCCGTGACGGTCATCGACGGCGAACTGCTCACGTCGCTCTGACATCTCGGACGAAGATGCGGGGGGCGCGAGAAAGGGGGGCGATGTGAGGCTGCGGAAGGGATGTACGGACCGACCCGACGCTCCCCGCACCCTCTCCCCTGCTCCGTACCCGGGCCTTCACGGCGTGGGCAGCCAGCCCACCTTCCCCGCCAGCAGCGCGTACCCGACGAACGCTCCGACATCCAGCAGCGCGTGCGCCGCGACCAGCGGCCCGACCCGCCCCCAACGCCGGTACAGCAGCACGAAGACGACGCCCATCACCATGTTCCCGATGAAGCCGCCGATCCCCTGATACAGGTGGTAGGAACCGCGCAGCACCGAACTGGCGGCCAGAGCTGCCATCGGCGTCCACCCCAACTGTCCCAGTCTGCGCAGCAGATACCCGACGACGATCACTTCCTCCACCACGGAGTTCTGGATCGCGGACAGGATCAGAACCGGGTATTTCCACCACACATCGGGCAGTGACTCCGGCACCACGGTCAGATTGAATCCGGCGGCCCTCACCACCAGGTAGAAGGCCAGTCCGGCACTTCCGATGCCCGCCGCGACCAACGTGCCGCGGCCGAGGTCCGGCCACGGCCGCGTGCGGTCGAAACCGATGGCCCGCAGCCCGGCGCCTTCCCTGAGCAACAGGTGTGCGACCAGGGCCACGGGCACCAGCGCCGTCGTGATACCGAAGAGCTGCCAGGCGAGATCCAGCCATGGACGCCCCGGCGCGTACGAGCTGTTGAGCGTCGCCGCCTGATCCTTCAAACCCCCTGGTTTCGTCAGTGATCCGACAAAACTGATCAGGGCAGACACTCCGCTGGCACCCAGCGAGAGAGCCAGCACGAGGACCGTTTCGGACCGCAGGATCCGTCGTGACAATGCCTCTTGGGGGTAAGAATCAGCCATAAGCCCCGCCTCCACCTGTACACCTGCCTTGACTTGTGCATTCACGCCCCATCCTGCTCCCCCTCGGCTAGGGTCTCGAATGCAGGTACGAAGATCATGCGCGACAGGCCGGGGGACAACCACCATTGCCGATGGTGTGGTCCCCCTTTTCCTTGTTCATCCTCAAGGAGGGGCACCACCGACATGGGACGTCACAGCTTGCCCGACGACTACGCCGGAGAAGGAAGCGGGGACGGTTCGCCGCCGCACCGCCGGCGTACCGTCGCGATCGCCACCGCGCTCGTTCTCGCGGTGGCGGCGGGAACGGCCGTAGCGGTGCAGGGCGGCCTGTTGTCGTTCTCGAAGAGCTGCGAGGACTCGGCCGTACGTCTGTCCATGATGACCTCCCCGGACATCGCGCCCGCCGTTCGCGCCATCGCCGACAAGGCGCGCAAGGACGAGGTGCGGTCCGACGGTCGCTGCCTGTACGTGACGGTGGTCGCCCGCGACTCGTACAAGGTCGCCGACACCCTCTCCGACAACACCCGTTCTCCGGACTTCCAGATCTGGCTGCCCGACTCCGACCTCTGGCTCGACCGGGCCAAGGGCTCCGGTGACGGCGTGCCGATCACACCGGGTGACTCCGTCGCGTCCTCCCCCGTGACCCTGGCGATGGTGCCGTCCGCGGCCAAGAGCCTCGGCTGGCCGAAGAAGAAGTACACCTGGGCGGAGTTGACGGCCGCGGCCATGGAGTCGGACAAGGTGCGCCTCGGTTCGGCCGACCCGGCGCGCAGCGCCACCGGCCTGCTGGCACTCGCCGGCATCGGCGCGTCCTCCGAGAAGCAGGGCGGGGACAGCGACACCAGGGTCGCGGCGACCGCCAAGCTGCTCGCACAGCGCATGTCGGACGGTGACACACAGGTACTGGAAACGCTGGCACAGGACGATTCGGGCGCCGAGCCGGGCAACCCGGAGCACAACCAGGCGGTGCTCCTCTCCGAGCAGGCCGCGTTCGCCCACAACGCGGAGTCGACCGGCGGCGGAAAGCTCGACCTGTTCTACCCCAAGGACGGCACGCCGCTCCTGAACTATCCGTACACACTGGTCGACGAGGCCAGCATGAGCACACCCGAGAGCCGGGCGGCGCTGCGGTTCATGACGCTGCTGGACGAGCCGGCTTCGCAGGCCACGCTGGAGAAGCACGGCTTCAGGAACGTGGACGGGACGGCCGGCGAGTCGGTGGTCGCACCGGCGGGCGGCAGGAAGCCCCAGCCGTACGCCACCGCTGCCGCCGCCGCACCGACCGTCGAGGAGCTCCAGCAGACCCTCGGCATGTGGACGATCACGGTGCAGAGCGCCCGGCTGACCACGGTCGTCGACGCCTCGGGATCCATGGCCACGATCGTCCCGGGGCGCAACCAGTCCCGGATGGATGTCACCAAGGCGTCCCTGATCCAGGCCCTCAACCAGTTCACCCCGAACGACGAGATCGGGCTCTGGGAGTTCGCCACCACTCTCGACGGCGACAAGGACTACCGCAGGCTGATGCCGACCGACCGGCTGGGCGATCCGGCGAAGGGCGGCGGCACCCACCGGGAGAAGCTCTCCGCGGCCTTCGCGGCGCTGAAGCCCGTGCCGGGCGGCGCGACCGGTCTCTACGACACCATGCTCGCCGCCTACAAGGACGCCCAGGCGACCTACGTGAAGGGCAAGTTCAACGCGGTCGTGATCCTCACCGACGGCTCGAACCAGGACAACCTCTCCATCTCCCGCAGTGCCCTGATCGCGGAGCTGAAGCGGATCGCCGATCCGGAGCGTCCGGTGCCGATACTCGCCATCGCGGTCGGTCCGGAGGCCGACCGCGACGAGGTGAACGAGATAGCGAAGGTGACCGGCGGAGGCGGCTACCAGGTCATCGACCCGGCCGAGATCCAGGTGGTGATCCTGCAGGCGATCATGACGGCCGGCCAGAGCAGCCACGGCGCACAGGAGTAGCCCCCGGGCCTCCCGGACCGGTCCGGGCCGGGAGGCCACGGCCATGAGCCGGAGGGCGGAGCGGCCCCGCCCACCGGGCTCACGGCATGGGGGGCGCACCCGTCGGCCAGGTGTGCACCGGCTCCCCGCTGTGCATCAGCTCGGCGTACCGCCGGGTCGTCGCGGCCAGCGCCGCGTGCCGGTCGAGCCCGGCCTGGCGCGCCCGGTGGTAGGTGTCGGCCTGCCAGGACGCTCCGTTCACCCGCCGCCTGCAGCGCTCCTCGATGACCCCGAGGTAGCGGTCGCGGTCCGCGGGCTCGATGTTCCAGGCATCGAGCCCCGCCGCGGCCAGCGGCAGCAGCTCGTCCCGTACGAGCTTGACGGCCGGCACCCGGGTGAGCCCGCCCGCACGGCCGGATCGCGGCCAGATCAGCTCCGCGTCGATGCCCAGCCGGCACGCGGTGTCGAAGTTCTCCGCCGCGGCGGAGAACGGCATCCGGGTCCACACCGGCCGGGACTCCTCCGCGAGCGCCCGGACGAGCCCGTAGTACAGCGCCGCGTTGGCGATCAGATCGGTGACCGTGGGTCCGGCCGGCAGGACCCGGTTCTCCACCCGCAGATGGGGTACGCCGTCGGCGAGGCCGTACACGGGGCGGTTCCAGCGGTAGACCGTGCCGTTGTGGAGCACCAGTTCCTGCAATCGCGGCACCCCGCCCTCGTCCAGGACCCGCAGCGGCTCCTCCTCGTCGCAGATCGGGAGCAGCGGCGGGAAGTAGCGCAGGTTCTCCTCGAAGAGCTCGTACGCCGAGCCGATCCACCGCTCGCCGAACCAGGTCCTGGGCCGCACCCCCTGGTTCTGGAGTTCGGGCGGCCTGGTGTCGGTGGCCTGCTGGAAGAGCGGCGGCCTCGACTCCCGCCACAGCTCCCGGCCGAACAGGAACGGCGAGTTGGCCCCCAGCGCGATCTGGACGCCGGCGACGGCCTGGGCCGCGTTCCACACCGCGGAGAACCGCTCCGGTGTCACCTGGAGATGCAGCTGCACCGAGGTGCAGGCGGCCTCGGGGGTGATCGATGCGGAGGTGGACACCAGTCGCTCCACACCCTGGATGTCGAGGGAGAAGGCCTCGCCCCGGGCGGCCACGATCTGATCGTTGAGCAGCGTGTACCGGTCCGCGTCCGAGAGGTTCGCCACGACGAGGTCCTCGCGACGCAGGGTGGGCAGAATACCGATCATCAGGATCCCGGCATCCACCTCGCCCGCCTTCCGGTGGGCATATCCGAGCCCGGTCCTGAGCTCTTCGGCCAACTGGTCGAAAACACGCCCGTCCAGCCGGTGCGGGACTATGTTCACTTCCAAATTGAACATCCCGAGTTCCATCTGGAAATCACGGCTCGCGATGCGCGGGAGGACCTCCCCATTCATCATCTTCGGCATGCCGTCGGCGCCCGCGAGATTCAGCTCGATCTCCACGCCCATGAGGTTGCGCGGCCGGTCGAACCTCCGCTCCGTCATCAGCCGCTCCAGCCCCTCCAGGCACTGGTGGAGCTTCCTCCGGTACCCCTGCCGATCAGACAGGTCAAAGGCGCCCGCCACGACCTTCTCCCCCATCGGAGCGTCCCTCCCTCAAGTGGCGGCCCGCGGCCCAGGCCGCTCGCGTCACGATCGATAATGCCCAGGCCGGGTGATCCATAACGCCCCCGTGAACGCCACGGAGCCAGTAATCTGAGTGCGCCCGCCCGAGGCACATTCCATGGGCATGATGCAGCACGGGTTTCCCATCTTGGCGCATGGTGAATACACCGTCGCGTTTCGGCCGTCCACGGCCGGGGAAAAATCCCAGGCGGCGGCTGCGCCGCTGACGCAAAATCAGCAGATTCTCCGCATAATAAAGTCTCGATACCGCCTTGTCGGCAATAGCTGCGACGGCTAGTGGAATCACCGCGTGAACGCGTGTCGTATAAACTCCGCGGACGAGGCAGAGAGTTGACGCACCGGCTCAGTCACCGGCCTCCTCTGGCCCCGTATGCCGACAGCGACGTCTGCACCCGCCCACGCACCACCGTGTCTCCGAAGTGAGAGGCGACCCACTATGCCGCTGCATGTTCCCCCGGCTCCCGCGCCCGCTCTGCGCAGCGTTCTCGCGGCACTCGGTTCACCCACCGCAGTCCGCGAGGCCCGCACCCCAGCCCTCCGATCGGCCGAGGGACCACTGAGCCCCGAACTCCCGCTCCCCGTCCATGTACTGGAGCGGATCGGGCCGGGCGGGCTCGCTCCCGCCACCCGGCTCGCCGCGTGGCGGTTCCTGATCCGCAGCGCGGAGCAGCCCGTCGCCGCCGCGGACACCATGCTCACTCCGGACGGCTGGGCGTTCTCGCACTTCTTCGAGGGCCCCTACATCGCCTCGACCGAACTCGCCCTGCGCCAGGCCGAGACAGTCACCACGCACTATCAGCCACGGCTGCTGTCCATCCCGGAGCTCTACATGCTCGCGCTGTGGCTGCACGGCGACGCCGAGGCAGACGCCGCCGGCGGGGAACTCGCCCCGGCCGATCTCCTGGTTCCGCTGGCCCCCGCCCCGCCGGGCATCGCGGCCCATCGCCCGCACCGGGTCGCCGATCTGCTCCGCGTGATGACGCTGCGCATCACCCCCGGCCCCGGCCCCCTGCTCGGATCACCGGCCTGAGAACCGCACCCCCGTACGAGACCGCTGCGCCCCGTACGAGAACACTGTGCCCCGTCACCTCCCTGGTGGCGGGGCACACCGCTGGGGGGGCGCACTTCGGTCCCCGTCCGGACTAGCCCGGTCCGACCACCCCGAACCACCCGAAGTGACAGTGCAGTTGCAGTGAACCGTCCGCGCGGGTGATGCGTCCTCCGAGTAAGGACAAGTGCTGCTGCGAAATCCCTGCGGATTGCCGCCCGTGGGGCAACACTGGGACCGGACCTATCGATACGGGGGGCGGCCATGAACACCTCATCCAGCCGCAGGACATTCACTACAACGCAGCGAAAGAACCCAGCCATGTGCCAGCATCAGCCACCATGCCCGACCGCCGACTCAGCCGACCGGGAAGCCGCCCGCCTGACGGCCCACCACCCGGAACAGGGCTGGAGCCTGCTGTGCAACGGGGTCCTTCTCTTCGAGGACACCGGCGAACTGCTCCCGGACGGTCAGATCATCGCTCCGCACCGGCCCCTGGGGACCGACCGGGTGATGAAGGCCGCCTGATCGCGGCCGGTACGAGCTGGGGCCGGCCCGGAGAAATCTCCGAACCGGCCCCGACGCATGTCCGCGTCACTCCCCCGCGCTCATGACTCAGTTGTCGTACTCGTCCAGCGGCGGGCAGGAGCAGACGAGGTTGCGGTCACCGAAGGCCCCGTCGATCCGGCGCACCGGCGGCCAGTACTTGTCGGCGGCCGAGACGCCGGCCGGGAAGACCGCCACCTCACGGCTGTACTCGTGCTTCCACTCCCCGCCCAGCATCGCGGCGGTGTGCGGAGCGTTGTGCAGCGGGTTGTCGTCCGCGCTCCACTCGCCGGAGGCCACCTTCTCGACCTCGCCGCGAATGGCGATCATCGTGTCGCAGAACCGGTCGAGCTCCGCGAGGTTCTCGCTCTCGGTCGGCTCGATCATCAGCGTCCCGGCGACCGGGAACGACATGGTCGGCGAGTGGAATCCGTAGTCGATCAGACGCTTGGCGATGTCGTCGACACTGACGCCGGTGGCCTTGGAGATCGGCCGCAGGTCCACGATGCACTCGTGCGCGACCAGACCGGCCGGGCCGTTGTACAGGATCGGGTAGTGCGGCTCCAGGCGCTTGGCGATGTAGTTCGCGGCGAGCACGGCGACCTGCGTCGCCCGCTTGAGGCCCTCGCCACCCATCAGACGTACGTACGCCCAGGAGATCGGGAGGATGCCGGCCGAGCCCCACGGGGCGGCCGAGATCGGTCCGACACCGCTCTCGGGGCCCGCCGCGGGCTGCAGCGGGTGGTTCGGCAGATACGGCGCGAGATGCGCGCGCACCCCGACCGGGCCGACGCCGGGGCCACCGCCGCCGTGCGGGATGCAGAAGGTCTTGTGCAGGTTCAGGTGCGAGACGTCGCCGCCGAACCGGCCCGGCTTCGCGAGACCCACCAGCGCGTTGAGGTTGGCACCGTCGACGTACACCTGGCCGCCGGCGTCGTGCACCTCGGCGCAGATGTCGGCGACGTGCTCCTCGAACACCCCGTGCGTCGACGGGTAGGTGATCATGAGCACGGCAAGCTCGTCGCGGTGCTTCTCGATCTTGGCGCGCAGGTCCTCGATGTCCACCTCGCCGTCGTCGGCGGTCTTGACGACGACGACCTTCATGCCGGCCATGACGGCGCTGGCCGCGTTGGTGCCGTGCGCGGAGGACGGGATGAGGCAGACGGTGCGCTGCTCGTCACCGTTGGCACGGTGGTACGCGCGCACGGCCAGGAGGCCGGCGAACTCGCCCTGCGAGCCCGCGTTCGGCTGGATCGAGACCGCGTCGTACCCGGTGACCTCGGCGAGACGCTCCTCCAGCTCACGGATGAGGGTGAGGAAGCCCTGCGCCTGCTCGGCCGGCGCGAAGGGGTGCAGCGCGCCGAACTCGGGCCAGGTGATCGACTCCATCTCGGTGGTCGCGTTCAGCTTCATGGTGCAGGAGCCCAGCGGGATCATGCCGCGGTCCAGGGCGTAGTCCCGGTCGGCGAGCTTGCGCAGGTAGCGCAGCATCGCGGTCTCGGAGCGGTGCTGGTGGAAGACCGGGTGGGTGAGGATCTCGTCGGAACGCAGCAGCCCCTCGGGCAGCGTGTCGGCGAGGGTGGCGTCCAGCGCCTCTATGTCCCCGTCCGCACCGAAGGCGGCCCAGACGGCGGCGAGCTGCGTGCGGGTCGTGGTCTCGTCGCAGGCGAGGGAGACCAGGTCGGTGTCGACCAGCCGCAGGTTGACCCCGCGCTCGCGGGCGGCGGCGACGGTCTCGGCGGCCCGGCCCGGGACCCGCACGGTGAGGGTGTCGAAGAAGGCCCCCGTCACGACGTCGACCCCGGCGGCGCGCAGGCCCTCGGCCAGGATCGTCGCGTAGCGGTGGGTGCGCCGCGCGATCGTCCGCAGCCCGTCCGGGCCGTGGTACACCGCGTACATCCCGGCCATGACGGCGAGCAGTACCTGGGCGGTACAGATGTTGCTGGTGGCCTTCTCGCGGCGGATGTGCTGCTCGCGGGTCTGCAGGGCCAGCCGGTAGGCCTTGTTGCCGTCCGCGTCGACGGAGACACCGACGAGGCGGCCGGGAAGGCTGCGGGCGAACTTCTCGCGCACGGCCATGAACCCGGCGTGCGGTCCGCCGAAGCCCATCGGCACACCGAAGCGCTGCGTGGTGCCGACCGCGATGTCCGCGCCCAGGTCGCCCGGCGAGGTGAGCAGCGTCAGGGCGAGCAGGTCGGCGGCGACCGTGACGACCGCACCCAGTTCGTGGGCCTGCTCGATGACGGGCTTGATGTCCCGGACGGCTCCGGAGGCGCCCGGGTACTGAACCAGCACGCCGAAGACACCGCGCTCGGCGATCTCCGCCGGGATGCCCTCGGACAGATCGGCGACGACGACCTCGACACCGGTCGGCTCGGCGCGGGTCTCGATGACCGCGATCGTCTGCGGCAGGGCGTCGGCGTCGATCAGGAAGACCCCGTTCTTCACCTTGCCGACGCGCCGGGAGAGCGCCATGGCCTCGGCGGCCGCGGTGCCCTCGTCGAGCAGCGAGGCGCCGGAGGTCGGCAGCCCGGTCAGCTCGGCGACCATCGTCTGGAAGTTGAGCAGCGCCTCCAGCCGGCCCTGCGAGATCTCCGGCTGGTACGGCGTGTAGGCCGTGTACCAGGCGGGGTTCTCCATGACGTTGCGCAGGATCACAGGCGGGGTGAAGGTGCCGTAGTAGCCGAGCCCGATCATCGGGGCCAGGACCTGGTTGCGGTCCGCGAGCTCGCGCAGCTCGGCGAGGACCTCGGCCTCGGTGCGCGCGGCCGGCAGCCCGAGCGCCTCCGCGCTCTTGATCACATCGGGCACCGCGGCCGCGGTGAGTTCGTCCAGCGAGCCGTAACCGACCTGGGCGAGCATCTTCGCCTGCGCCTCGGCATCGGGTCCGATGTGGCGCTGCTCGAACGGAATACCCTGCTCCAGCTGGGAGAGCGGAGTGCGACGGGGGGTCATGGTGGAGGCCTCCTGGTCTGTCACGACCTGCGAGGGGCACCACGGCGCGGGTGCCCGAACGGCCTCCCCCTCTGTCATCTCAACCTGAGAGCTTCACCGGCGCGCCGTGCGGCGTACCGGCTTTCACCGTCGGTGAGGGAGGGACTCGCACCGGCACTCGGCCGCACGAAACCCGCCCTGCTTTCCAGAGTGACCTCGTCCGTGCGGTACGGGGGCCTGAGAGATTCCGGGGAGGATTTGCTCCTTCGGCGCCTTCGGATCAGCTCCGGAGGACTCTCCCGCACGGGGTCAGCAGCCATGACCAGCCTACCAGCGGGCTTCGTGGCTGATTTCTCGAGTGGCCAACCACCCGGATCTGCCTTTTTGTAGTGCTAGTGGAGTAGCCGCGACCAGTGGGAGGGACCGTGCAGACCGACATCGATCCGCGCAGCCTGATCGGCCGCAAGGCGTTCGACCGCAAGGGCACCAAGATCGGAACCGTGGACGAGGTGTATCTCGACGACGCGACCGGTGTGCCCGAGTGGGCGGCCGTACGTACCGGACTCTTCAGCCGGGACGCGTTCGTCCCCCTGGAACCCAGCGAATTCGTGGAGGACACGCTCCGCATCCCCTTCGACCGTGCCCTGATCAAGGACGCGCCGGACTTTGGTGTCGGCCGCCACCTCTCACCGGAACAGGAGCTCCAGCTCTACCGGCACTACGGACTGGACTCCGCGCCGGAGGAGACCGGCCCGGACAGGGACTTCGGCAGGCTGGCCGGCCAGGACGAGTAGTCCTGCGGGTCGCGGACCAGGGGCAGCGGATCGGCGGGCCGGAGCTCCGGGTCGTCGATCCGGAACGTACGCACCCGGCCGGGCGGCGATCCGGGCTCCTCGAACCGCACCGTCACCCTTCCGACGCCACTGCCCTGCACCCAGCCGTGGCCGTACGTCTCGTGGTGCACGTCGTGTCCGGCGGGCCAGCGCCGTGCCGCGCGCTGCTCGGCACTCTCCGGGACCTCCGCCCTGGGATCGCCGGGCGGCTCGGCGATCTCGTCCCCCGCCGGTGCCGTCCCCGCCGCCGGCTCCCCGGCAGATTCCCCGGCCGGCTCCTCTGCCGCGGCGCGCTCGCCGGCGGCCTGGGCGAAGAGGTCCTCCTGTGTGTAGTCGGCAAGCCCCGTCACACCCACTCCGAGGAGCCGGACGCCCCCGGTGGTGTCAACGGCCTCCAGGAGCCGTGCGGAGGCCTCACGGACCACCGTGGGGTCGTCCGTGGGCCCACGGAGCGTCTCGGACCTCGTGAGCGTCGAGAAGTCGTACCGGCGCACCTTCAGCACCACCGTGCGCCCGGACCGCCCCGCGCCCCGCAGCCGCTGCACGCAGCGGTCGGCCAGCCGCTCGACCTCGGTCCTGATCCGCACCCGGTCGTGCAGGTCGGCGTCGAAGGTGTCCTCGACCGACACCGACTTGGCGTCCCGCTCCGCGACCACCGGCCGGTCGTCGTACCCGAACGCCATCCGGTGCAGCGAGCTCCCGTGCGCCTTCCCCAGCAGGCGCACCAGCTCGTCCTCACCCGCCTCGACCAGGTCGTCGACCGTCGTCATCCCGGCACGGCGCAGATGATCCGCCGTCGCCGGCCCGACACCGGGGAGGATCCGCACCGACATGGGCGCGAGCAGCGCCCGCTCCGTGCCCGGCTCTATGAGCAGCAGGCCGTTCGGCTTCGCCTCCTCCGAGGCGATCTTGGCCAGCATCTTGGAACCGGCGAGCCCGACCGATCCGGTGAGCCCGGTGACCGCCTTGATGGCCGTACGCAGCTGCGCGCCGATCTCCAGCGCCGAGGCCGTGTCATCGGCCGTCCCCCCGGCCTCCAGGTCCACGAAGGCCTCGTCCAGGCTGAGGGGCTCCACCAGCGGGGAGAGCCGTGCCAGCAGCTCCATCACCTGGTCGCTCACGGTCCGGTAGAGCTGGAAGCGCGGCACCAGATAGGCCGCATTGGGCGCCAGCCGCCGCGCCTGCGCCGTCGGCATCGCCGAGTGCACCCCGAAGCGACGCGCCTCGTACGACGCGGTGGCGACCACTCCGCGCGGCCCGAGCCCGCCCACCACCACCGGCTTGCCGCGCAGGCTCGGCTTCGCCGCCTGCTCCGCAGAGGCGTAGAAGGCATCCATGTCCAGATGCAGGATGGTGGGCGCGGCTCTCACATCAATCGATGCTGCCCTACGGCACTGACAATCGCCGCGCCCGAACCCTCGGCCGTGTCAGCCGGCGCGATTGCGCCGCCGCGCAAGCTCATCGGTGGGGTTGTTCCCGATGAGGGTCTCGCCGGTGTCCACCCGCTCGCCGTGCAGCTGCGAGAGCGCGGCGTCCACGTCCTGCCACACCACTCCCACCGCGATGCCGAAGACCCCCTGGCCGCCCTGGAGCAGACTGACGACCTCGTCGGGCGAGGAGCACTCGTAGACCGTCGCCCCGTCGCTCATCAGCGTCATCCGCTCAAGGTCCTGGAATCCGCGGGCCCGCAGATGCTGAACCGTGGTGCGGATGTTCTGGAGAGCCACACCGGTGTCCAGGAAACGCTTCACGATCTTCAGCAGGACGACGTCCCGGAAGCTGTAGAGGCGCTGTGTCCCGGAGCCGTACGCCGGACGCACACTCGGCTCCACCAGGCCCGTACGCGCCCAGTAGTCGAGCTGCCGGTATGTGATCCCGGCGGCCGCACAGGCGGTCGGCCCGCGATAGCCGATGTCGTTGGCCGATGCCACTTCGTCCCCCGCCACCGCCGCCGGTTGAACCGGTTGCATGATGGTGTGGTCGGCTGTACTCCCCTGCTGCGGATACGGCCCACCCGCTGCCGTACCGTCGCCGCTGCTTCTCACGCCGACCTCCGTCCTTGACCTGCCATCTCGAAGGTAGGCAGTCACTCGGGGTGCGTCAACGATCGCCACACTCGGCACGCCGAGTGATAATCACCCTGAGGGTGGTTTCCCGTGTCTCCCGAGCGGGAAAGGCTTGCCGGATGCGCTGACGGCTACCCCCGAAGGACGGTCATTGACTGTTGGTGCCGAAATCCTCCGGGGAGATCTGATCGAGGAACTCGCGGAATTTCTCCACCTCGTCCTCCTGCTCGTCCGGGATGGCGATACCGGCGTCGTCGAGCACCCCGTCACTGCCGTAGATCGGCGTGCCGGTGCGCAATGCGAGCGCTATGGCGTCGGACGGCCGTGCGCTCACCTCGACCCCGCTGGCGAAGACCAGCTCCGCGTAGAAGACCCCTTCCCGCAGGTCCGTGATGCGGACCTCGGTGAGCTCCTGGCCGACGGCCTCAAGCACATCCTTGAAGAGATCATGGGTCAGCGGCCTGGCCGGAGCCATGCCCTGCTGGGCGAAGGCGATCGCGGTCGCCTCACCAGGACCGATCCAAATGGGGAGGTACCGGTCGCCTCCCACTTCACGCAGGAGCACGATCGGTTGGTTGGAGGGCATTTCCACCCGGACACCCACAACGTCGAGCTCGTTCACACAGCAACCCTAGGACGTGCCCGGCAGGTTTGGGTAGTCGGGCACCGGCGCGATCAGTGGAGCCGGATGTGCAGGGCGCTCTGTACAAGGGCCGAATGAAGCCTCACGGACAGCTCCGCGAGTTCTTTCGCAGTGGCCTCCGCATGGGCTCTGGTCTGCGGATTCCGGTGCCGCCGCAAGGGTGCGACCACCTGCTCGATGAGCCCGACCTCGCGATCCGCAGCGGCCCGCATGGCACGCAGGTGACGCGGCTCCAGACCGAACCTGCCCAGATCCGCCACAAGCTTGGCCACGGTGACCATCCCTGCGTCGTATCCGCCCTCGGCGGTCGGAACCACCAGTCCGTACGACTCCCACTCGTCGAGGTCGCTCTCGGTGGCCTCGGCGGCCGCCAGCAGCTCGGCACGGCCGATCCGGGCCGCGGTGGGCCGTCCGGGCTCCGCGTCCCAGCCGCCGCCGGTCAGGTCCCGCGGGCCGCCCCCGGAGGGCAGGGCGGCCTGTTCACCACGGGCCAGGGCATCCAGATGCTCACGGATGACCTTCAGCGGGAGGTAGTGGTCCCGCTGCATGCGCAGCACCTGCGCCAGCCGCTCCACGTCGGCGCCGCGGAACTTGCGGTAGCCGGAAGGGGTCCGCTGCGGTTCGACGAGCCCTTCGGCCTCCAGGAAGCGAATCTTGGAGATCGTGACCTCGGGGAACTCTTCCCGCAGCCGCAGGAGCACCGTGCCGATGCTCATCGGGCGGTCGTCGGCGGTGGCGGTGCCGGCCACGGCACCGCCCGTCGGTGTTCTCAGCATGGACCTTCCCTGACGGGTCAGATGCCGCGCTGGCTCGCGTAGAAGACCAGCCGGTACTTGCCGATCTGCACTTCGTCGCCGTTGGACAGGGCGACGGAGTCGATGCGCTCACGGTTGACGTAGGTGCCGTTCAGGCTGCCCACGTCGCCGACCGTGAAGCTGCCGTCGGGGCTCCTGCGGAACTCCACGTGCCGCCGCGACACCGTCACGTCGTCGAGGAAGATGTCGCTCTGCGGGTGACGGCCGGCCGTGGTCAGCTCACCGTCCAGCAGGAAGCGGCTGCCCGAGTTCGGACCGCGGCGCACCACCAGGAGCGCCGAGCCGAGCGGAAGGGCGTCGACCGCCGCCTGGGCCTCGGGCGAGAGGGACGGCACCGCCGTCTGCCCGGTGACCTCCGCCTCGTACGCCTCAAGACCGGAGATCGAGATGGTCGAGGTCGTCTCCGAGGCACGCTCGGGAATCCCGCCCCGCAGCGGCGCGCCGCAGTTGGAGCAGAAACGACTGTCCTCGGCATTGCGATGCCCGCACCTCGTACAGACCGGCATGGACGAACCCTCCTGCCTGGGGGCGAACTCTCCACCCGAACTCGAGGTCGACGATTCTCCGAAACCTATGCGGCCGGGACCGGCAGGGTCAACAGACGACGCGCCGGATGCTCCCGAATTGTCACTGCCCGTACCCGACACCTGATCACGGAAGAGCGGACGATCCGTGCCCTGCTCCTCCGCCTGGCCATGGCGCGGTGCGCGATGGCGGGCGGCCTCGTCGCGAGCGCTCTTTCCGAACAACTTCCCAAACAACTTCACGGGCGCTTCCCCTTGACCGAAATAGACCCGCCCGTGGGGCAGGACGAACCCTGAATGAACACACCTGCCGACCCGGACATCTTCACAACGTCCGTATCCACTCGACAGTTTCCACCACGCACCACCAATACGATGCGGCGACCCCCCGCAACCTTGTGCCCGTCTCCTTCGCCCCTTCCGCGACGCCGCATCACGGGGACGACGACCGAGCGTAGTCAGGCTGCTTCGCCGGTCGCAAGGCGTCGACGACGATGTCGTCGGCCTGCTCGACCTGCACGGTGGCCTGCTCCTTCTCCAGCGTCTGCACCACGCCGCCGGGGATGTTCAGCGCCGGCTCCAGATCCTGGGGCTTGCCGATCACCTCGAAGACGTACGGCGCGGTGATCTTACGGCCGTCGACCTTGACGTTTCCGCCGTCACCGGAGAAGTACGTATTGGCCACCACACGCACCCCGTTGACCTCAATGGCCTCGGCGCCCGCAGCCCGCAGCTCCTGGAGCGCGTCGAGCAGCATGTCCGCCTTCACCCCGTCACCGGGATCGTTGACGGTGAGCGTGATCCCCGGCCCGTGAGCGGCCACGGTGCCCGCGAGGACACCGAGTTGCCGCTCCTTCTCCACCGTCTGCTTGCGCGCCTCCTCGGCCTGGTCGGAGCTGTTCTCCAGCTCCGTGCGCTGAGCGTCCAGCCGCTGCTTCTCGTCCTCCAGCCGCTGGGTCCGGTCGTCCAGCTCGTCGAGGATCCGTACCAGGTCCTCCTGGCGGGCGCCCCGCAGCGCGCTGTTGTCACTGTTGGACCTCACCTGGATGGCCAGTCCGAGACCGAGTACGAACAGCAGCAGCGCGACGATGAGTTGGGCACGCGTCACCCGCGGCGGCCACAGACCGGCGACCAGCCGCTGACGGCCGGTGAGCTCCTTCGCGGGGCCCGCCGTCCGCTCTCCGGCGTGTTCGGACCCGTCGGGAAGTTCTTCGTTGTTCATCGGCCTCAGGCCCGGAAGACGTGCCGGCGGATGGCCGCGGCGTTGGAGAAGATCCGGATCCCGAGCACGACCACCACACCGGTGGAGAGCTGCGCCCCGACGCCCAGTTTGTCGCCCAGGAAGACGATCAGCGCGGCCACCACGACGTTCGAGAGGAACGACACGACGAACACCTTGTCGACAAAGATCCCGTCGAGCATGGCGCGCAGTCCACCGAAGACGGCGTCGAGGGCGGCCACGACGGCGATCGGGAGATAGGGCTCGACCACCGCCGGCACCTCGGGCCGGACCAACAGTCCGACCACGACTCCCACGACGAGGCCCAGTACGGCGATCACGATGTGCCCTTCCCTGTGTCTGCCGCACCACTGCCGGTGTCTGCGGCCTTATAAGGCTCTGCTGTACGTACGATCAGGCTCGGCGCGACCGGAAGGCTCAGCTTCTGCTGCACGGACAGGCTCGTCCGGATGTCGAAGGTGTCCTTGAGCGCCTGGAGGTACCGGCCGTCGGCGCTGTCCTGGAACGCCGTGCCGAGATGCTTCCCGTTCCCCACCGCCAGCACCGTGTACGGCGGAACGAGCGGTCTGTTGTCGACCAGTATGGCGTCGCCCGCCGCGCGGATCGCCGACAGGGCCGTAAGACGCTGTCCGTTGATCGCGACGGCCTCGGCGCCGGACTGCCACAGGCCGTTGACGACCCGCTGGAGGTCACGGTCGCGGACCCGTCCGGTATCGGAGAATCCGCTGCTCTCCCTCGGCCCGCCGCCGCCCTGGGCGGTGTCCTTGGCGTCGTCGATGACGAGCTTCACTCCGGGCCCTTCGACCGCGGTCGCCCCGGCGAGCAGTGCCACCCGCTCCCCCTGGTCCCCGCCGTGCTTCTCCAGCGCCTTGCGCTGCCGCCTGCCCACGTCGCCCCGGAGCTCGTCCACCTGTGCCTCAAGGCTGTCGGCCGCCGCGGTCTCGTCGTCGATGCGACCGATCAGCTCCTGGCGCTCCTTGGCGAGGACCGGCGCCGAGACACGTGCCTCCGCGGCCCCCAGCGTGACGACCAGGGCGGCCAGCACCAGACACGCGGCGAACCCGAGTTTCGACTTGAGCGTACGGGGCAGCCCCGCGCTCCCGTCGGCCTTGCGACGCGCCGACGCCTCGGCGTATCCGTCGTCCAGGCTGTGGTCCATCACGTTGGTCAGCAGCGACATGGACGCGTCGGGGCGCGCGGGGGGCGAGGCGGTACTCCGATCGGGGGGCTGCTGCGACATGCCGCACATCGTCGCACGTCGCCACGGCTGACGCCGAATGGCCCCACCGGTGTGCCCGAGGGCGCCCGCGGGACGCCACCGGACACACCGGGAGAACCGTTACTGACCTGCGCTGTCCACGATCGCCGCCCACTCGTCCAGCAGCGCCTGCGCGGAGGCGTCGTCCGGGCCCTCGGCCCACAGATGGGTGACCGCCTCGGCCCGGTCCGGCAGTACCATCACCCACCGTCCGTCGGCCTCCACCACCCGCACCCCGTCCGTCGTGTCGACGCTGCGGTCACCGGCGGCCTCCACCACCCGCCGCATGACCAGGCCCTTGACGGCCCAGGGGGTGGCGAGATCACGGCGCAGGACATGGGCACGCGGAATGCGGGCATCGATCTGGCTCAGGGTGAGCTGGGTCCTGGCGACCAGACCGAGCAGCCGCACGAACGCCGCGGATCCGTCGAAGACGCTGCTGAATTCGGGAACGATGAAGCCGCCACGCCCGTCTCCACCGAAGATGGTGCCTTCCTCGCGTGCCACGCGCGTCAGATCGTCGGGCGATGTCGTCGTCCATTGGACCTGCGTGCCGTGGTACGCGGCGACCTGCTCGGCGACGCGGGTCGTGGTGACCGGCAGCGCCACCCGCCCGCTGCGCCGCTCGGCCGCCACGAGGTCGAGCATCACGAGCAGCGCCCGGTCGTCCTCGACGATCCTGCCCCGCTCGTCGACGAGCGAGAGCCGCTCGCCGACCGGATCGAACCGAACGCCGAACGAGGCCCGTGCCGAGGAGACGATCTCGCCGAGCCGTACGAGTCCGGAGCGCCGGGTCTCGGCGGACTCGGTGGGCCGTGATTCGTCGAGCCCGGGATTGATGGTCAGTGCGTCGACACCGAGCCGCCCCAGCAGGCTGGGCAGTACGAGCCCGGCACTCCCGTTGGACGCGTCGACGACCACCTTGAGCCCCGCGTCCGCGATCCCCGCGGTGTCCACGTTCCGCAGCAGGGATCCGGTGTACGAGTCGAAGACGCTGGACGGGAAGTGCAGATCGCCGATCTCGCCCGGGAAGGCGCGGCGGTACTCCTGACGTGCGTAGACCCGGTCCAGCTTCCGCTGCCGCGCCTGCGACAGGTCCGCGCCCCGTTCGTCGAAGAACATGATGTCGACCGAGTCGGGCACACCGGGAGACGTACGGATCATGATGCCGCCGGCACTGCCCCGCGCCGTCTGCTGGCGCGCGACGGGCATCGGTACGTTCTCCAGGTCCCGGACGTCGATGGCGCTGGCCTGGAGGGCCGAGATCACCGCTCGCTTCAGGGCACGGGCTCCTCGGGAGTGGTCACGTGCGGTGGTGACCGTCGAGCCCTTCTTCAGGGTCGTGGCATAGGCTCCGGCGAGCCGGACCGCCAGTTCCGGGGTGATTTCGACGTTCAGGATCCCGGACACACCTCGGGCGCCGAAGAGATGCGCCTGTCCGCGCGATTCCCAGATGACCGAGGTGTTGACGAAGGCGCCGGCCTCGATGGTCTTGAACGGGTAGACGCGCACATTGCCCTGGATGATCGACTCCTCGCCGATCAGGCATTCGTCCCCGATGACCGCGCCGTCCTCGATGCGGGCGGCCCGCATGACGTCGGTGTTCTTGCCGATCACGCAGCCGCGCAAGTTGCTGTGCTGTCCGATGTAGACGTTGTCGTGCACCACGGCCCGGTGCAGGAATGCGCCGCTCTTGACGACGACGTTCGACCCGATGACCGTGTGCTCGCGAATCTCGGCGCCGGCTTCGACCTTTGCGTAGTCCCCGATGTAGAGGGGTCCGCGCAGTACCGCGTCGGGATGTACTTCGGCGCCTTCCGCGACCCATACGCCGGGCGAGATCTCGAAGCCGTCGATGTCGACGTCGACCTTGCGTTCAAGGACGTCCGCCTGTGCCTTCACATAGCTTTCGTGAGTGCCGACGTCCTCCCAGTAGCCCTCGGCGACATAGCCGTAGATGGGCTTGCCCTCCTTCATGAGCTGCGGGAAGACATCACCGGACCAGTCCACCGAGACATCGGCTTCGACGTAGTCGAATACCTCGGGCTCCATGACGTAGATGCCGGTGTTGACCGTGTCCGAGAAGACCTGTCCCCAGGTGGGCTTCTCCAGGAAGCGTTCGACCTGGCCTCCCTCGTCCACGATCGTGATGCCGAATTCCAGCGGGTTGGGCACACGGGTCAGGCACACCGTGACCAGGCCGCCCTTTTCCTTGTGGAAGGCGATGAGATCGCTGAGGTCGAAATCGGTGAGCGCATCACCGGAAATGACGAGGAAGGTGTCGTCCTTCAGCGCTTCCTCGGCATTCTTCACGCTTCCCGCGGTACCGAGCGGTTTCTCCTCGTTGGCATAGCTGAGCTCCATCCCGAGCTCTTCGCCGTCCCCGAAGTAGTTCTTGACCAGCGAGGCGAGAAACTGGACCGTTACGACGGTCTCATTCAGCCCGTGCCGCTTGAGCAGCCGAAGCACGTGCTCCATGATCGGCCGATTGGCGACGGGCAGAAGCGGCTTGGGCATGCTTGAGGTCATGGGGCGAAGGCGTGTGCCTTCGCCGCCAGCCATCACGACGGCCTTCATGTCGGAAACGTCCTCCTTGAAGAGACGACGGTCTGGCCGACTTCGCCCGTCGGGGCACCATCCGGGTCATCCGCGGCGGGCCGGCCACATTGCACGGCACCGCTTCAACGAGCTCAATCGGCTGCTACATCCGCTTTGACGAGGCGGCGGACCTGAACCACGTAGAGGATTCCTGCCCACCAGTAGAGCGTTGTACCCCAACCTGCGAACGCCCATCCGAAAATGGCGGCCAGCGATGCAAGCCAACCACTTCCGTCGCTGAGCAGCAACAAGGGGAACGCGTACATCAGGTTGAACGTGGCAGCCTTGCCCAGGAAGTTCACCTGGGGCGGCGGGTAGCCGTGACGCCGCAGGATTCCCACCATCACGAGGAGCATCAGCTCACGTGCGACAAGTGCGGCGGTGAGCCACAGCGGCAGGATCTCCCGCCAGGTGAGGCCGACGAGGGTCGAAAGGATGTAGAGGCGGTCCGCAGCAGGGTCCAGCAGCCGGCCGAGGTTGCTGATCTGGTTCCACCGGCGGGCGAGCTTACCGTCGAGGTAGTCGCTGATACCGCTGAGCATCAACACCAGCAAGGCCCAGCCGTCGCTCTGGGGGCCGCCGAACACAGGGCGAAGAATCAGCCACAGGAAGAGCGGAACCCCGACAAGGCGAGCCATGCTGAGGATGTTGGGGATGGTGAGTACCCGGTCCGTCTGGACCCGAGTCTCCTGGACCTCCACCCGGGGGCCTCCTGTGAAGAAAGTGCCAATGATGCCCCCTGACCTTACCCTCGGCCACCGCTCACCGATGCACAGGGGTGAGGCAAGGACCTCGTGAACGCAGAAAAGCCCCGTGTCCACAAGGACACGGGGCTTTCCCGTAAAAGGAGTTCGGCGGCGTCCTACTCTCCCACAGGGTCCCCCCTGCAGTACCATCGGCGCTGAAAGGCTTAGCTTCCGG
>NZ_JBCEWQ010000088.1:0-35816 GCF_038448545.1 Streptomyces sp. CLV115 | reverse complement strand
CGTTCGGGGTGCATCCGGCGTTGCTGGATGCGGCGTTGCATGCGGGGTTGTTGCCCGGGGACGGTTCGGGGCTGGTGGCTCCGAGGTTGCCGTTCGTGTGGTCGGGTGTGCGGTTGCATGCGACGGGCGCGGTGGCGGCTCGGGTGCGGATGGTTCCGGCGGGCGAGGGGGGCGTGTCGTTGGAGCTGTCCGACGACGAAGGGCGCCCGGTCGTCTCCGTCGACTCCCTCGCCCTGCGTCCCGTCGACCCCGCACAGCTGGGTCGCGGCGGCTCCCACGGCATCGACGACGCGCTCTTCCGGATGGAGTGGACCGATGCCGGCGCCGGTGTCGGTGTCGGTGTCGCCCAGGAACCCACGCGGAACACTGCTACGGGCCGACGCACCGTACAGGTCGGAGCGGACACCGCCGGTTCGGGTTCCGCGCTGGAACGCACACCGGCCGAGCCGTACGTGGACTTCGCCGCCCTCGCGGACGCCCTGTCCGACGACGGCACCGAGGCCCCCGACGCGATCGTCTTCCTGCACGCGAACCCGGACGGCGCCGACGACACGTACAGCGCGTCCGCCGCGCACACCGCCACCCACCGGGCCCTGGAAGCGGTCCAGGCGTGGCTGTCCGACGAGCGGTTCGGCACGGCCCGGCTCACCGTCGTGACACGTGGAGCGATCACCACCACCCCGGACGAGAGCCCGGCCGGCCCCGCATATGCGCCGGTCTGGGGGCTGCTGCGCACCGCACAGACGGAGAACCCCGGCCGTTTCGCCCTGGTCGACATGGACGACGACGAGCGCTCCGTCACCGCGCTGCCCGCCGCTCTCGCCTCGGACGAGCAGCAACTCGCTCTGCGCGCGGGGCAGTTCCTCGTGCCGCGGCTGACCCGCGCGGCGAACCGGGCGGACACCCTGACACCGCCGGTCGCGGCTCCGGGCACACCGTGGCGCCTCGACGCGGCCACGCAGGGCACGCTCGAAGGCCTGACCCTGGTGACCAACGAGTCCGCCTCCGCCCCGCTCGGGCCGGACGAGATCCGTGTCGCGGTCCGCGCCGCGGGTCTGAACTTCCGCGACGTCGTGTTCACGCTCGGTCTCCTGCCCGGCGACGGATCCCTCGGCATCGAAGGCTCCGGCGTGATCACCGAGGTCGGCTCGGCGGTGACCGGGCTGAAGGCCGGCGACCGGGTCATGGGCATGCTGCCCGACGCGTTCGGCCCGCTCACCGTGGTCAGTCACCGGCTGGTCGTGCGCATCCCCGACCACTGGTCGTTCGCGGAGGCGGCCGCCATCCCGATCGTGTACGGAACGGCGTACTACGCCCTGGTGGAACTGGCCCGCATCCAGCCGGGCGAGACCCTGCTGCTGCACGCTGCCGCCGGTGGCGTCGGGCTGGCCGCCCTCCAGCTCGCCCGCCATCTGGGCGCAGAGGTGTACGGCACCGCGAGCCCCGGAAAGTGGGACGCGCTGCGCGCCGCAGGCCTCGACGGCACCCACATCGCGTCGTCCCGGACCCTGGACTTCGAACCGCAGTTCCTGGAGGCCACCGAGGGACGCGGCGTGGACGTCGTCCTGGACTGTCTGGCCCGAGAGTTCGTGGACGCCTCACTGCGGCTGCAACCGCACGGCGGACGTTTCATCGAAATGGGCAAGACCGACATCCGCGAGCCGCGGGAAGTCGCCGCCGCCCACCCGGGGGTCGACTACCAGGCGTTCGACCTGGTGACGGTCGCGCAGGAGGACCCCGACCTGTTCCGGCGGATGCTCACCGAGATCGTCGAGCTGTTCGAGCAGGGCGCGCTGCGGCACTCGCCGATCCGCACCTGGGACGTACGCCGGGCACCGGAGGCGTTCCGCTTCCTGAGCCAGGCACAGAACATCGGCAAGCTCGTCCTTACGATGCCCCCGATGTGGAACCCCGAGGGGACGGTTCTGATCACGGGTGGTACGGGGACGTTGGGTGCTCTGTTCGCGCGTCATGTGGTGCGTGAGTACGGGGTGCGTCATCTGTTGTTGGTGAGTCGGCGGGGTGCTGGTGCCGGTGGTGTGGGGGAGCTTGTCGCGGAGTTGGGTGAGCTGGGTGCCCGGGTTCGTGTGGTGGGGTGTGATGTGGGTGATCGGGAGGCGTTGGCGGGGTTGCTGGCGTCGGTTCCGGTGGAGCATCCGTTGACGGCGGTGGTGCATACGGCGGGGGTGCTGGACGACGGTACGGTGACGGCGTTGACGGCGGAGCGGGTGGACGCGGTGCTGCGTCCCAAGGCGGACGCGGCCTGGCATCTACACGAACTCACCCGCCACCTCGACCTCGCCGCCTTCGTCCTCTTCTCCTCCGTGATGGGAGCGATCGGCGGCGCCGGCCAGGGGAACTACGCGGCCGCGAACGTCTACCTGGACGCACTGGCCCAGTGCCGCCGCGCCGAGGGACGCGAAGCCACCTCGCTCGCCTGGGGCTTCTGGGACCAGCGCAGCGAACTGACCGGCGACCTCGACGACGTGGACATCGCCCGGATGGCCCGCACCGGACTGGTCCCGCTCGCGACCGACGAGGGGCTCGCGCTCTTCGACGCGGCGATCGCCACAACCGACGCGGCCCTCGTGCCCGCGCGCCTCGACAGCGCACGGTTGCGCGCGCAGGCCGACTCCGGCTCGCTCGCCGCCGTACTCGGCGGACTCGTCCGCACCCGTACCCGTCGCGCCGTGGCCACGAGTGTCACCACCGACGGGGCCTCGCACCCGTTCGCCCATCTCTCCGGAGCTGAACTGGACAAGGCGCTCCTCGACATGGTGCGCGGCCACGCCGCGGCCGTTCTGGGGCACTCCGCACCCGACGCGATCCGCGCCGACAGCAAGTTCAAGACGCTCGGCTTCGACTCGCTGTCCTCGGTCGAACTGCGCAACCGGCTCAACGCGTCGACACGGCTGCGGCTGTCGGCAACGGCCGTATTCGACCATCCGACTCCCACGGCGATGGTGGCTTACCTGCGCGGCGAGCTGTGCGACGACGCGGACGCCATCGCCGCCGCACCTGCCCGGACGCCGGTCCCGGCCGCCGTGGACCCGACCGACGACCCCGTCGTCGTCATCGGCCTCGGCTGCCGACTGCCCGGCGACGTATCGACGCCGGAAGGGCTGTGGGAGCTCCTCTCCTCCGGCCGGGACACCGTCGCGGACCTGCCGACGGACCGGGGCTGGGAACTCGACTCCCTGCACGACGCCGACCCCGACCGGTCGAACAGGAGCTATGTCACCAAGGGCTCCTTCCTGTACGACGCGGCACGGTTCGACGAGGAGTTCTTCGGGATCAGCCCGCGCGAGGCGCTCGCCATGGACCCGCAGCAGCGGCTGCTCCTGGAGACCGCCTGGGAGGCGTTCGAGAGGGCGGGCATCCGTCCGCGGTCCCTGGAGGGCAGCCAGGCCGGTGTCTTCATCGGCGCGCTGTTCCAGGAGTACGGCTCGCCCATGCACGAGGCGTCGGAAGGGGTGGACGGCCTGATGCTGACCGGGAAGACGACCAGTGTCCTCTCCGGACGGCTGGCGTACTTCCTCGGTCTGGAGGGGCCCGCGATCACCATCGACACGGCGTGCTCGTCGTCGCTGGTCGCACTTCACCAGGCGGCTCAGGCGCTGCGTGGCGGCGAGTGTTCGCTCGCGGTGGCTGGCGGTGTGTCGGTCATGCCGACGCCGGGTTTCTTCACCGAGTTCAGCCGGCAGCGCGGGCTCGCCACGGACGGCCGCA
The DNA here is from genome assembly GCF_038448545.1 of Streptomyces sp. CLV115. Taxonomy (NCBI): domain Bacteria; kingdom Bacillati; phylum Actinomycetota; class Actinomycetes; order Kitasatosporales; family Streptomycetaceae; genus Streptomyces; species Streptomyces sp. CLV115. Next base: position 32,087 of record NZ_JBCEWQ010000088.1, on the reverse strand, counting down.
TCAAGGCGTTCGCCGCGGGCGCGGACGGCACCGCCTGGGGCGAGGCGGTGGGCGTACTGCTGCTGGAGCGGTTGTCGGACGCGCGGCGCAACGGTCACGAGGTCCTGGCGGTGGTGCGGGGGAGTGCGGTCAATCAGGACGGTGCGTCGAATGGGCTGACGGCTCCGAATGGTCCGTCGCAGCAGCGGGTGATCCGTCAGGCGCTGGCGAACGCGGGTCTGACGGGTGCGGACGTGGACGTCGTGGAGGCGCACGGTACCGGGACCAAGTTGGGTGATCCGATCGAGGCGCAGGCGTTGCTGGCCACGTACGGGCAGGAGCACACGGCTGAACAGCCGTTGTGGCTGGGCTCGTTGAAGTCGAACATCGGCCACACCATGGCCGCCGCCGGCGTCGCCGGGGTGATCAAGATGATCGTTTCGATGCGGCAGGGCGTACTCCCGCAGACCCTGCACGTCGACGAACCGACACCGCACGTGGACTGGGAGTCGGGGGCCGTACAACTGCTCACCGAGCCCCAGTCCTGGCCGGAACTGAACCGTCCGCGCCGGGCAGCCGTATCGGCCTTCGGTATCTCCGGTACGAATGCGCATCTGATTCTGGAGCAGGCGCCGGTGGAGGCGGACGGCGAGCCGAATGAGGCTGTGCCTGTCGGTCTGGCTGGTGCGGTGCCGTGGGTGTTGTCGGCCCGGAGTGGTGCGGCGTTGCGTGAGCAGGCCGTGAGGCTGGCCGGTTTTGTTGATGTCCGGCCGGATGTGGATCCGGTCGCGGTCGGTTCTGCGTTGGTGCATGCCCGTACTGCTTTTGATCACCGGGCGGTTGTCGTCGGCATGGACCGTGACGAGTTGTTGCGGGGTCTGGAGGCGGTGGCGGAGAACGGGGAGTCGCGGTCGGTTGCGCCGGGGCGGACGGTGTTCGTCTTCCCAGGTCAGGGTTCGCAGTGGATTGGTATGGCTGCGGGTCTGTATGCGGATTCTCCGGTGTTCCGGGCGCGGTTGGAGGAGTGTGCGCGGGCGCTGGAGCCGTTCGTGGAGTGGGATCTGCTGGACGTCCTGCTCACCGAGGAGGGTGCTGGACTCCTGGAGCGGGTGGATGTGGTACAGCCGGCTCTGTGGGCGGTGATGGTGTCGCTTGCGGGGTTGTGGCAGTCGTTCGGGGTCGTTCCGGACGCGGTGGTGGGGCATTCGCAGGGTGAGATCGCGGCGGCGGTGGTGGCCGGGGCTCTGTCGTTGGAGGACGGGGCTTTGGTGGTGGCGTTGCGGAGTCGGGCGATTGTGGTGCTGGCGGGTCGGGGCGGGATGGTGTCGGTTGCTCTGGGTGCGGATCGGGTGCGTGAGTATCTGGGGCGGTGGCCGGGTGAGGTGGCGGTGGCCGCGGTCAACGGCCCGTCCTCGACGGTGGTCTCGGGCTCCTCCGGTGCTCTGGATGAGTTGGTGGGGGTTCTGGAGGTGGAGGGGGTGCGGTGCCGGCGGGTGCCGGTGGACTATGCCTCGCACTCCCCGCATGTGGAGGCGATCGAGGAGGAACTCGCCCGCATCCTGGCCCCGGTCACGCCTCGTACTCCGGTTGTTCCGCTGTATTCCACGGTGACCGGCGAGATCGTGGACGGTGCGGGGCTGGATGGTGGGTACTGGTATCGCAATCTTCGGGGGACGGTGGAGTTCGAGAGTGCGATCCGGTCGCTGTTGGCGGACGGGTTCACCGCGTTCGTGGAATGCAGCGCCCACCCGGTCCTGACGATCGGGCTCCAGGAGACGTTCGAGGCGGCCGACGCCTCACCCGCCGTCACCGCGATACCGTCCCTGCGCCGTGACGAGGGCGGTCTGGACCGCTTCCTGAACTCCCTGGGCCAGGCGTGGACGCACGGACTGGATGTCGACTGGGGACGGGTACTGCCCGAGACACGCCGGCCCACCGGCCTGCCCACGTATGCCTTCCAGCACAGTCGGTACTGGCTCAACTCCACGCACAGCGAGACCGCAGCCGTGTCCGATCTGGGAACGGCCGCGGCCGGACACCCGATCCTGGGACCGGCCGTCGAGCTCCCCGGATCGCAGTCGCTGCTGTTCACCGGACGGCTGACGCGGTCCACACACCCGTGGCTCGCGGATCACGCGGTCGCCGGGACGGTCCTGCTGCCCGGCACCGCCCTCGCCGACCTCGTCCTGTACGTCGCCGACGAGACGGGCTGCGGACGGGTCGACGAACTCACCCTCCGCGAGCCCCTGGTCGTACCGGAGAAGGGCGGCGTCCAGCTCCGCGTCGAAGTGGGAGAGCCCGACGAGGACGGCCGGCGTGCGGTGTCCGTCCACTCCCGCCAGGAGGGCAGGGCCCCCGGCACGCCGTGGACCGGCCACGCCGACGCCGTGCTCGATGCCGAGGGCGAATCGCCCTCCTGGGACCTGGAGGTCTGGCCGCCGCTCGACGCCTCCGGCGTGGACACCACCGGCATCGACGGGGTGCGGGCGGCCTGGCAGCGGGACGGGGAGCTGTACGCGGAAATCGCCCTCGACGAGGAGGAGCGGACTGGGGCGGACGGCTTCGGCATCCAACCGGCCCTGCTGGAAGCGGCATTCGGGCTCGCGACGCTCATGGACGCCTCGCCGGGCATCGACCCCTCGCCGGGCATCGACGCCCCGCCGATCGCGGAGCGGTCCGCGCTGTTCCCGCACCACTGGCGCGGAGTCACCCTTCACGCGATCGGCGCCCGTGCACTGCGTGTCCGCATCACGGGCCAGGACCTGGAGAACCTGTCGCTCGCCGTCGCGGACGACGACGGGGCCCCGGTGGCCACCGTCGACAGCCTGGCACTGCGGCCCTGCTCCGCGGAACGGATCGAGCGGTCCGGGGTCGCACAGCGCGGCGGCCTGTACCGGGTGCGGTGGACCGAGACGGGGCGGGCATCGCGTGCCGTGTACGAGCCCAGGACCTGGGCCGTCGTGGGCGAGGACCCGTTCAGGGCGCGCTCCGGGCTGATGGCCGCGGGCGTGTATGCCGAGGCGTACCCGGACCTGGACGCCCTGGCGGCCGGGATCGAGGCCGAGGGCGTACCGTCCCCCGACGTCGTCGTGGTCACCTGCGACCCGGACGAGGACGGCACGGCGGCGTCCGTACGCCGGTCCGTCCAGGACGCGTTCCTGTGGGCCCGCACCTGGCTCGCGGACAACAGGTTCGCCGCTTCCCGGCTGGTCTTCCTCACCCGTGGCGCGACCACGTCCGAGGGCGGCGCCCCCGCGGCGGCCGCCGTCCGGGGGCTGATCGGCTCCGCCCAGGACGAGGCGCCGGGCCGGTTCGTACTGGTGGACACCGACGGCAGTAAGGCCTCCTGGCGTGCCCTGGTCAAGGGGCTCGCGACCGACGAGGACCGGATGGCGCTGCGCCGCAGCACCGTCCGGGTGCCGAGGCTGGCTCAGGCCGGACCGCCGGACGAGGCGCCCGCCGCCCGTACCGACACGACGGGGACGACCCTGGTCACCGGGGGAGCGGGACACCTGGGCGGTCTGCTCGCCCGGCACCTCGTGACTCGGCACGGCGTACGCGACCTGCTGCTCGTCGGACCCGACAGCACCGCGGCGGAAGCCGGGGAACTGGTGGCCGAGCTCATCGGGGCCGGTGCCCGGGCCGCGTTCGCCGCATGCGATGTCACCGACCCGCAGGCGCTGAGGGCACTGATACAGGACCTGCCCGCCGACCGTCCGCTGCGCACGGTCCTCCACCTGGCCGGCACACCGGGTGCCGCCGGAGAGACGCCGGTCGCCGAGCTGACGCCGGAGCGGCTGACCGAAACGCTGGACGCGGAAGCCGCGGCCGTCCGGGCGCTGCACTCGGCGACCGACGACCTGGCCGAAGCGCCGCGGTTCGTCCTGCTGTCCTCGTCCGCCGGCACCGTGGACGGCGCGGGCCGCGCCGCCGACGCGGCCGTCGGAGCCTGGCTGGACGAGTGGGCGCGCGAACGCCGGGCGGCCGGGGTGTCCGTGGTCTCGGCCGGGATCGCCGCGGACGTGCGGGACCCGGAGCTGTTCGACGGCCTGCGGCGGCTGGACGAGGCGGCCGTCATGGTCGCCGTGCCGGACTTCGAGAACCTGGCCGCGAAGGCCGCGACCGGAAGCCTGCCGCCCCTGTGGCGCGGCCTCGTCCGCACATCGGGTCGCCGCATCGTCAAGCAGGACGACGCGGGCCGGGGCACCACGTTCAAGCAGCGGCTGATCGGGGCGGACGAGGCGGAGCGCGAGCGGCTCCTGCTGACCCTCGTCCTCGACCACACCGCCGCCGCGCTGGGTCACGGCTCACCCGGAGCCATCGACCCGGACCGCAAGTTCCGCGACCTCGGCTTCGACTCCCTGTCGGCGCTGGCCCTGCGCAACTCGCTCAACGGGGTCACCGCACTGCGGATGCCCCCGGGCGTGGTGTTCGACCACCCCACCAGTACCGAACTCGCCCAGCACATCAAGCAGCAGCTTCTCGGCCGCTGAGCGGGTGCGGCCCCGGCCCGGCCGGGGCCGCACCCGTCACGAACAGGAAAGGAGACGTGGCCGTGAGAACAGAAGGCGTGTTCATCAACTCGGTCGGGGTGTACCTGCCCGACCGGGTGAACACCGAGGAGGCCGTGGCCGAGGGCCGCTACGACGAGGAGGTGTACAAGGCGAGCGGGCTGACCGGCACGCACGTCGCCGACGGCATCTCCGCGCTGGAGATGGCGGTGATCGCCGCCGGCCGCGCGATGGAGCGTTCCGGCCTCGACATCGAGGACATCGAGTCCCATGTCCACAGCGGCGTCTACCACCAGGGCCCCGACGGTTCCTACCCGCCCGCGTACATCCTGCGGGAACTCGGCACCGGCAACATCCCCTCGCTGCACATCCGGCAGGGCTGCAACGGAATGCTGGCGGCGCTCGACGTCGTGATCGGCCAGATGACCGGCGCGGCCGAGGTGGAGACCGCGCTGCTGACCACGGGGCAGAACTTCGCCACCCCGCTCATCGACCGCTGGCGCGGCTTCGGCGACTCGTACATCCTCGCCGACGGTGCGGCCGCGGCCGTCGTCACCCGCGACAGCGGCTTCGCCGAGATCCGGTCGCTCAACTCCGGGACGCTGCCCGAACTGGAGCGGTGGCACCGCGGCGACGAGCCGCTGCTGCCGCCGCGGGACGGGTCCGGCCGGGAGGTCGCGGTCGCCGAACGGGCCGCGCTGTTCAACGAACGGGAGATGTCGCTCGCCGAAACGGTCGAGCGGATCAGCGAGTTCGACCTCTCGATCGTCCAGCGCTCGCTGGTCGACGCCGACCTCAACGCCTCCGACATCGCCAAGGTCGTCCCCATCAACCAGGACGGCCGCATGATCGAGTACTCGATCATGGGCCCCCTGGGCCTGCCCATGTCCCGTTCCAGCTGGGACTTCGGCCGCACCGTGGGTCATGTCGGCGCCGCCGACCTGATCATCTCTCTCGATCACCTGGCACGCACCGGTGAGGTGTCGCCCGGGGATCACGTCCTGCTGCTCTCCCAAGGCCCCGGCTGGATCAGCTCGGCCGGCGTCGTGACGATCAAGGAAGTTCCGCAATGGTGACAACCGGCACCGTGCCCGCCCCCGGCACCGATCTCCACTACGTGATGCAGGGCACCGGCCCCCTGCTGTTCGCCATGGACGGCGCCGGCGGGGACGCCAGGCGCATCCCCGGCCTCGTCGACCGCCTCACGGACTCCTACACGGTGGTGACCTACGACCGCCGCGGCATGTCGGACAGCCCCGCGGGCGACCCGATGCCGCCCCTGACACCGGGAACCCACGCCGACGACCTGGCCCTGCTGCTGAAGTCGCTGGCCGACGAACCCGCGCTGATCTTCGGCACCAGCCTGGGGGCCCAGGTCGGGCTGCACCTGCTGGCCCGCCACCCGCAGCTGGTGGACACCCTGGTGGCGCACGAGCCCTCCGAGTTCCTGTTCCTGACCGAGGAGGAGAGGGCGGAGGCCGCGCAGGTCGTGCTGACGGCGCACGAGACGTACAAGAAGGAGGGCTTCGGCGCCGCCATGTCCCGCTGGGCGGCGTTCAACGACATCGACTACGGCAACCTGGAATTCGAGCCGGGCGCCCAGCTGTCGCCCATGACCGACGAACAGCTGGCCAACATCGACTTCTTCATCACGCACGAGATGCCCGCCTACAGCACCGTCCAGCTGGACGAGGCCGGGCTGGACGTCGTACGGGCCGAGAAGGACCGTCTGGTGCCGGCCACGGGCATCGCCTCCGAGCGCAACTGGTCCTACCGGTGCACGCACGGTCTCGCCGACCGGATCGGCGTCCCCGTCGAGGAGTTCCCCGGCGGGCACGTCGGGCTCAAGACCCACCCCACGGCGTTCGCGGCCCGCCTGCGCGAGGTCCTGCGGGCCAGGGGGCACTGAACGCGGGCACAACGGTACGGGGAAGGGGGCGCGACCACCGGGTCGTGCCCCCTTCCCCGTATGTGCTGAATGTGCGTCAAATCTGAACAGAATCAAGGGAGTTGTAATAAAGCGTCAAGTGAGGGTTGAAGGCCCGCCCCGAGGGTGACAACCAACTGCGCCCGGCTTTCCGCACGGCCCCCGGTGTCACCGCCGGGCAGTCCGAAACCCGAGGAGCTCAGGAGGTTCGAATGACCCATGAGGCTGAACCCGACCATGCCGGGGCCCAGGGCGCTCAGCCGGCTCCGCCGCCGGCCGGTATTCGGACCAGGCGTCGTCGCGCACTCGTCCTCGCCGCACTCGTCCTGGTCGTGCTCGTCGGCAGTGTGGTGTGGTGGAGGTGGTCCGCGGACGACGGGCCGCGCGTGGTCGCGGGGACGGTCCAGGCGACTGTGCTCACCTCCCGGGAAGTCAGCGGAGCTGTCGGCACGACCCTGAACACCGAAACCCGTGTGAGTGAGCCGGCCCCCTCGACGCAGGCCGATCCGCCCGGATGCTCGGTAGCGGTCGGCCCGGCGACCACTGTCGTCTACCAGCGCGGATGGACGGCCTTCCTCTCGGTGGTCCATCAGGACTCCGACACCGTCGCGGAGCACACCGTGACCCAGACCGTGGGCCGATACGCCACAGGTGCCCGGGCCGGCGAAGTCTTCGACGCCCTCACCGACGGCATCAACGCCTGCACGAACGCGGTGCGGAAGGCTCCCGGGGGCGAGACATCGAGGTGGGCCTACCAGGTCGACAGCACCGCGGCCGGTGCGCTGGCATGGACGGCCACCCAGGATCAGGGTGGGGGCTGGGCCTGCTACCGGGAGGCGCGGCTGAAGGCCTCGACCGTCCTTCAGACCGCGGTCTGCCAGGCCGGCGACGGCCGGTCGGCCGCACGGACGCTCGCCGACCGGATGGCGGGGCGTGTGAAGTGACGAATCCGATGCGACGCATTCGGGCGATGGCCCTGGCGGCAGTTCTGGCGATACTCGTCGCCGCGGTGCCGGCCAATGCCGAGGACGGTGCTCCCGCGGCAGGCCGGGCCGCGATCGAGCCGGTCGCCCCGAGTGGCAACTACCCCCCTGCGCTCAACGCGCAGATCGCGTTGTTCAACCGGAAACTGGCGGATCTGCCCAGCCGGAAGAGTCTCGAAGACAAACAGGTCGCGCTGGACAGACGGACCAGGGCATACAACAAAGAGTCGCATGCGGTTCTCGCCGCCCTCGATGTCAACGACGGGCAGATCGACAAGCACAACGCCCGTGTCGCCCAGTACCCCAACGGTGCGCCATCGGCCGTCGCCGACGCACTCAACGCCGAGGCCAGGTCGCTCAACTCCGAACAGCGGCGGCTCAAGAAGAAAGCCAACAGAATCGCGGACCAGGGCGATGCGATCAAGGCGGAGCAGAAAAAGCTGGACGCCCGGAAAGAGGCGTTGGAAACCAAACGCGGCACGCTGCGGAACACCCGCAGGCAGCTGGTTCTGCAGATGGCGACCGCCTCCCTGGGACTGCTCGCCCTGCCGCCCGCGAGCGCCGGACAGGGGTACGGCGGCGACCGGGCCCGTCCTGCGACTCCGCGGGCCCGGCCCGACGGCGGCGACAGTGCCTCCGGTGCCGCGAGGAACAAGCCGCTCGACCGGTACGCCGATCTCCACGACGCCAAGATCGACAGTCGGCCGGTCGAAGCCGTGCTGTCCCCCGGCACCGTGCCCAAGGTGGCCGCCGACAGCACGGGAACGCTTCAGCCGACACGGGTCTTCGACGGGCTGATCAAAAAGGACGACGGAACCTACCGAGCGGTGTATCGCCGCGACCCGGCGCAGCCGCCGACAGCGGGGCAGAAGGCGTTCGACGAAGCCATCAACGGCGGCGGGAGAGCTGTTGCCGTCGTCGATGGCAAGAAGGTTCTCATCACCGACGTGAAGCCGGTCGACGCGCCTTCCGGGCCGCAGATGCCCCAGGAGCAGCGCAACCTCGCGCTCGGCCTCGGCGGCCGGGTCCAGAAATTTGCCGACCGGCACAATTACGAGCATCTGATGGACTTCAAGAAGTCCGAGCTGGGGCGGGAGCTCATCGGCCGACTGGATTCGCCGAACTACCGAATCCACGTCTGGCTGAAGGACATGAGCAAGACGGATTACCCCAACGTGCTGGCCCGCGGCAAGGCCTACGAGGAGGGCGTGCGGACCTTTCCCTTCGACAAGGACGGAAAGATCCCGCCCTACGCCGTGAACTGGGAGCGGGCTCCCGGCGTCACCGACTGGGAGATGTACCTGATTCACAGCAGACCCGGAGTGCTTGAGCGGACCACGTTCTACGACGAGGACGGCAATGTCGTGCCCAGTCCCTTCTGAGCTCGTCCGGCCGGGCAGCGCGTCGGCCGCCACCGCCCGCGCCGGCTTGTCCCGCTCCCCGTCACCCGGGCACGGCAGGGTGCCGCCCGCACCGTCACGGGCGGCACCCCGGGGCCCGCCGTCAGACGCGTGGGGCCGGGCCGTCGCCGATGTCGGCGATGATCTGCTCCAGATCGGCCGGTACCGCGCTGCGCAGACGGGGAGCGGCGGCATCCGTCCTGACGGCACCACTGGTGTGACCGACGGTCTCGACGCCGTCGACGGGCAACTCGGCCGGATCGGACATGGAACCTCCTGCGCGGTGGGGAAGGGCGGCACCGACCGGCCCACGTGGCCGGTCGGCGCAACCATCCGGTCCCGGCTAAAGGGAGGCATGGGTGAGCGCTGCGGGAGGCCGCCCCGCGATGCAGTTCCGCGATGCACTTCCGCGAAGCCGCCCCGCCGAGCCGCCCCGCGAAGGACAGGGCCGGTCCTACGCCGCCGTGTGCAACCGCCAGACGCCGGGCTGTACCTCCGACCAGCCGGGGTGCGCCGTCCCGCCGGAGCGGAACTCGCCCAGTCGGCGGCGGGCGTACGACTCCAGCCGGGCATCGGCCAAGGACGTGGCGTACGTCAGACATGTGGCGAAGTGCCCCTGCGCCGCGTCCCGTTCACCGGACTCCAGCGCCAGCAGCCCCAGCACCCGGTGGGCCTCGAACCCGGTCCGCGCGTCCTGCGGCGCGGAGTCCAGTGCGGGCGGCACCAGCGCGGCGGCCGCGTCCGTCGCCCCGGCGTCCAGACGCAGACCCGCCAGGCCGGTCAGGGCACGGCAACGCTCGATCTCCGCCCCCGCAACATCGGCCGCCATCAGGGCACGCTCGTACAGCTCCCCGGCCGTGTCCAGGCGGCGTCGCTGCCAGGCGAGATCGCCCAGCGACCGCAGCAGCCGGGCCTGCGCCGCCAGATCACCGAGCTGCTGCGCCGCCTCCAGCGCCAGGCCCTGGCACGCGTCCCGCTCCTCCCAGGCACCCAGCACCTCCAGAAAACCCGTCATGCGGTCCACCAGACGCAGGCACTCCGCCCACAGCCGAGCCGCGTGCGCCTGCCGGGCCACGGCCATCAGCGCGGGCAGCCGCAGCCGGAACCACTCCAGCGGATGCACCCCGTCGACCGCCGCGGGCCCGGACGGCCCGGCTTCTTCCACCGCCTTCGCGAACACCGCGCACAACCGGGCCAGCGCCGCCCGGACCACCTCGGGGCCCTCCTCCGCGTCGAGCCGCTCCCGGGCCAGCAGCCGCAACAGCTCCGGCACGTGGTGGCGCTCCGGGCGGCCCGCGGACGGCAGCTCCGCGCACACCAGCCGCGCACGCGCCAGCGCATCGGTCGTCGCACGCGCCGTCGCCACGTCCGTGTCCAGCACCGCCGCCGCCGCGTCCGGCGCGAAAGGACCGGCGGGCAACAGCCCGAACAGCCGGAACGCCCGCAGCTCGGCGGCACCGACCCCGTCCAGGGCATCGCTCAGCCGGGCCCGGAACCCGGGACTCGCCGCCTCCAGCTCCGCGAGCCGGGTGCGTTCGTCACGCAGCCGGGCGGCGAGACCACCGAGCGGCAGCCGCGAGCGGCCGGCCAGCGCCTCCGCCGCCGCCCGCAACGCCAACGGCAACCGGCCGCACGCCTCCACGACACCGGCGCACTCCGCGCTCCCCGCGGCATCCGCCGACTGCCCCGTCGCCGTCACGAACAGCCGCCGCGCCTCCCGTATCCCCGGCACATCGAGGCAGACGACCCGCCCGGCGAGCCCGTCGGGCACCCGCCGGCAGGTGACCAGCACCGTGCAGTCCGGCACCGCCGACAGCACCGGCCGCACCTGTTCGGCATCGACCACGTCGTCCAGGACCAGCAGCACCCGCCGCCCGTCCGTCAACTCCGCCAGCATTCCCCCCAGTTCGTCGATCCGCTCCGGCAACGCTCCTTGGACCCCGTACTGGCGCAGCACCCCGGCCAGTACACCGACGGCATCCAGCGGACCGTGCCCGTCGGGACGCAGCCGTACGAAGACCGGCGCGTCGAACAGGTCCCTCGTACGGTGCGCGACCGCCAGCGTCAGGGCGGTCTTGCCGACCCCCGCCGCACCGGTGACGATCACGAGCCTGCCGCCGGGCGCCCCCAGCACGTCCCGCAGCGACGCCAACTCCTCCTCGCGCCCCGTGAACAGCTCGTCGGGCGAAGGCGGTTGTGCCATCGCCGGGCCGCCGGACGGGACGTGCGGGCGGGGCGCCGCCGGCCCGGGCGCGGGCGCCGGGCCGGCGCCCTGCCCGGGACCGGGGCCCGCGGTGCGCCCGGAGCCGGCCGCAGGCCCGGAAGCCGCCGTGTGACCGGCCCGTACCGCCGGTGTGAGCAGCCCGGGATCACCCACCAGGATCCGCTGGTGCAACGCCTGGAGCGAACGGCCCGGCTCTATGGCCAGCTCGTCCACCAGCCCCCGGCGCAGCCGCCCGAACACCTGCAACGCGTCGGCCTGCCGCCCCGACCGGTACAACGCCACCATCAGATGTGCGTGGAACTCCTCGCGCAACGGCAGCTCGGCGACCACCGACTGCAGCTCGCCGATCAGCTCACGATGGCGCCCCAGATGCAGTTCGGCCCGGATGCACTGCTCCAGCGCCGCCGTGCGCACCTCCGCCAGACGCACCGCCGTCGCGTCCAGGAGCGGGCCGTGAGGGGTGTCCGACAGCAGCGGACCGCGCCACAGCCCCAGCGCCTGACGCTGGAGATCGGACGCGGTCCGGTGGTTCTGCTGCTCCATCAGCTCCCGGCTGCGGCCGTGCAGCTCCTCGAAGACCGTCAGGTCCAACTGCGCGGGATCGATCCGCAGTTCATAGCCCGGCGGACGGGTCACCAGCGCGTCCCTGCCGAACTCGGCGTCCGCCTCGTGCAACAGCTTGCGCAGCTGCGAGACGTACACCTGGAGCGTCGTCGTCGCCGTACGGGGCGGGTTCTCCCCCCACAGCTCGTCGATCAGACTGTCCACCGAGACGATCTCGTTGGCCCGCACCAGCAGCGTGGCGAGCACGACCCGGATCTTCGCCGCACGCGGCGTCAGATCCCCCGCGGCCCCCTGAGGGGCACGCACCTCCAACGGCCCGAGAATCCTGAATCGCATGCGGCCCCCTGTCATCGGCGCCCAACGATAGGCGGGAACCCACCCCTGCTTTCGGACAGGCTCCCCCCTATCTCCGCCGGACACCGCACACGAGATCTGCAAGCCCTGCTTTAGCCCCGGCGACGAGCATGCGGACGCCCTGGCCTGAGCGGACACGACACACCGCCCCGGTCCCGAGCGCACCACGAGGGGGTCGAGAATGACCGGCAACAGCACCGCCGACACCACACGAGACGACACCGGGCACGGCACGTTCACCCAGCTGATGCTCGACCGGGCGCAGCGCCTGGCCCACCACGACGCCCACATCTTCCTGCGGGACTCCGCCACCGGCATCACGGCGGAACACCTCACGTACGCCGGACTCGACCGCGCCGCCCGGGCCCTGGCGGTCCGGCTGCGCGAGCGCGGCGCCGCCGGCCAGCCCGTACTGCTGCTCCACCCGCCGGGCCCGGACTTCCTCAAGGCGTTCATCGGCTGCCTCTACGCCGGGGCGATCGCCGTCCCGGCCCCGCTGCCCGGCGACCGCGGCGAACGCCTCCAGCGCGTGACCGGCATCATCAAGGACACCGGCGCGCAACTGGTCCTCACCGACACGGCCAACGCTCCCGAGGTGTCGCTGTGGCTCGCCACCGCGGGCCGCGGGGACGTCGTCTGCCTCGCCTCCGACATCGACGACGGAACCGACCCGGGCGACTGGAAGGCCCCGCTGACCGGCCCCGACGACCTGGCGTTCCTCCAGTACACCTCCGGCTCCACCTCGAAGCCGCGCGGCGTCATGGTCAGCCACCGCAACCTCCTCGCCAACCAGGCGACCATCCAGCGCGCCCTGCGCACCACCTCCGCCGACCGGTTCGGCAGCTGGCTGCCCCACTACCACGACATGGGCCTCATCGCCCATCTGCTGCACCCCCTGTGGCTGGGCAGCGCCTCCGTTCAGATGTCCTCGACCGCCTTCGTCAAACGGCCCGTCCGCTGGCTGAAGATGATCGAACAACACGGGGTGACGATCGGCGGCGGCCCCAACTTCTGCTACGACCTGTGCCTGCGCCGGGTCACCGACGAACAGCTCGCCACCCTCGACCTGACGAACTGGCGGCTGGCCCTCAACGGCGCCGAACCGGTACGGGCCCAGACCCTGGATGCCTTCGCCGCCCGCTTCGGCGCCGCCGGCCTGCGGGCCGACACCGTGTACCCGGCCTACGGTCTCGCCGAGGCCACCCTCATGGTGTCGGGCGGCACACCCGGCCGCCCCTACAGCCGGCTCACCGTCGACGGAGCCGGCCTCGAACGCGACACACTGCGCGCCCCCGTCACCGGCCACGGCGCCCGCACCCTGGTCAGCAGCGGCACCGCCGGCGACTTCGACCTCCGTATCGTCGACCCCGTCGACGGCGGCGAACTGCCCGCCGGACACGTCGGCGAGATCTGGCTGCGCGGCGACAGCGTGGCACAGGGCTACTGGCGCAAGCCCCTGGAGACCGCCGAGACCTTCCACGCCACCCTCGCCGGGGGCGACGGCGGCTACCTGCGCACCGGCGACCTCGGCGTGCTCGACGGCGGCGAACTGTACGTCACCGGCCGCCTCAAGGAAGTCATCATCCTCAACGGCCGCAACATCTACCCGCAGGACATCGAATGGGCGGTGCGCGAAGCCAGCCCCGCACTCGGCGCGGGCCACGGCGCCGTGTTCACGGTCGGCGCCGACCGCGAACAGCTCGTCGTCGTCCAGGAGGTGCGCGCCCCCCATGCCGACCAGGAGCGGCTCCAAGCCCTCGCCTGCCGGGTACAGGCCCTGATCGGCCGGGACTTCGACGTTCCCGCGGCCAACGTCGTACTGCTGCGCCCCGGCGCCCTGCGCCGCACCACCAGCGGCAAGGTCCAGCGCACCCTGATGCGCAAGCTCTTCCTGGAAGGACAGCTGTCCGCGCTGTACGAAGTCCTCGACCCCGAGGTCCAGGGGCTCGTACAGCCGCATCCGGCCGTCGACGAACCGCTGCCGGTCACCGCCGGCGGACGGTGGCGGGACACCTCGTGGTGAGCGGCGTCGCCGCACCGCCGCGGTCACCCGCCCGCCCCGCCGCCGCCCCGCCCGGCGGGCCGGGAACGGTCCCGGACCGCGCGGTCGAACTGGAGGAGCTCTTCGGTGACCCGGCGGCCCGCGGCAACCCGGTCGGCTTCGCCGCACTGCTCTCTGCGGACCGGCGCGCCGTGCTGTCCGCCGACGCCGAGGACCTGCTCGACGACTTCGGCATGCACCTGGAGTACGTACCGCGCGAACTGGGCGGCCGGTTCGACTCCGCGGAGACGCTGCTGCGCGTGATGCGGCCGGTGTTCCGCCGCGACGTGGCCCTCGGCATGGGATACGGCATGAGCACCTTCATGGCCGCCTCCGACGTGTGGATGACCGGCAGCACGGCCCAGCGCACCTGGCTGGCCGGACTGCTGCGCTCGCGTTCCAAGGCCGCCATCGCCCAGCACGAGACCGCCCACACCAACGACTTCGTGCGCAGCCAGGTCCGCGCGACGCTGTCGGCCGACCGGCTGCACGTCACCGGTGCCAAGACCATCGTCAACAACGCCCGCCGCGCCGACGCCCTGGTGCTGTTCTGCCGCACCGACGAACGAGTCGGCAGCAGGAGCCACTCGGCGCTGCTGCTCGACCCGCACACGCTGCCCGCCGACCGGTACCGGGCCGGCGCGCGCCGCCCGTCGGTCGGACTGCGCGGCTGCCGGCTGGACAGCATGGAGTTCGACGAATGCCCGGTGCCCGCGCAGGCCCTGCTCGGACCGGCCGGCAGCGGAGTCCCCACCGCCCTGCGGTCCTTCCAGATGAGCCGCACCCTCACCGCCGCGCTGGTGGCCGCGTCCGTCGACACCAGCCTGCGCACCGCCGTGCTCGTCGACCGGATGCAGGGCCCCGGCGACGGGGGACTGTCACCCGTGGACCCCGAGCACACGGCGGCCACCCTCGCCAACGCCTTCGTGAACCTGCTGTTCTACGACTGCCTCGCCGTCGTCGCCACCCGCGCCCTGCACCTGCATCCGGCCGAGACCAGCGTCTACTCCGCCGCCGTCAAGGCACTGCTGCCGCGTGTCCTGAGCGAGACGATGTACGACCTGGCGACCGTGCTCGGCTCGCAGCTCTACACCCGTGGCGGCACGATCGGCATCTTCCAGAAGCACATCCGGGACGTGCCGGTCGTCAGCCTCGGCCACGCCGGCACCGTAGCCTGCCAGACGACGATCATCCCGCAGCTCCAGCGGCTCGCCCGCGACTGGTTCACCGGGGAACCCGCCGACCCCGCCCTGTTCCGCCCCGGAGCCCCGCTGCCCCCGTTCTCCCACCCGCGGCTCGCACTCGCCAGCGGCCGGGACAGCCTCAGCGCCTCCCTGGTCGCGACGGCCGCGGGACTGACCGGACGCAACCCCGTCGAACGCGCGCTGCGCGCCCTGGCCGAGCAGATGGTCGACGAACTGCGCGACCTGCGCACCCGCATCCTGGCGCTGCCGTCCGTCAGCGAACACAACCCGGTGCGGCCCGCGTGGTTCGCCCTGACCGACCGGTACGTCCTCGTGCTTGCCGCCGCGGCCGTCCTCGGCGTGTGGCGGCACGGCCACGAAGGGGCGGACCCCTTCCTCGCCGACCCCGCCTGGGCGACCGCGGCACTGCACCGGATCGCCCGACGGCTCGGCGCCCCCGCCGTGGACCTGCCCACCGAGTGCATGGCCCGCGTCCACCAGGAGGTACTGGCCCGGTTCGGCGACCGCCGCAGCTACGACCTGTACAACACACCGCTACCCGGTTGACCGCCGGTGGGCGGCACGACCGCCTGCCGACGACGGACCCATAGCCCCGAGGAGTCACGGCATGACCTTCTCCGCGCCGCCGAAGGCGGCGGCCTCCCTGTACGGCTGGCTCACCGACCGCCTGGCGGTCTATCTGGACCGGGCACCGGAGAGCATCGACCCGACGGTTCCGCTCGCCGTGTACGGCATGGACTCGGTGTGCGCGCTGAGCCTGTGCGGCGACGTCGAGGACGACTTCGGTATCGCCGTGGACCCCACCCTGGCCTGGGACCATCCCACGGTCGCCGCCCTGGCCGGCCACCTGGCCGAACGCGGCGTCAAGCCGCCCGCCGACGGGCGGCGGCCATGACCCCCGGCGCTGTCGCCATCGTCGGCCTGGACTGCGTCTTCCCCGGTGCCCCCGACGCCGACGCGTACTGGGACCTGCTGACCCGGGGCGCCGACGCGACCGGTGAACTGCCCGAACAGCGCCGCGCCGGCCACGGCTTCGACGCGTCGGTCCACGGCGGGTTCATCGAGGACATCGCAACCTTCGACAACGACTTCTTCGCCGTCTCGCCGCGCGAGGCGGCCGCGATGGACCCGCAGCAGCGGCTGCTCCTGCAGTGCGCGTGGCGGGCGCTGGAGAACTCGGGACGGTCCCCCTCCGCACTGGCCGGCAGCGACACCGGTGTCTTCGTCGGTGTGATGGGCACCGAATGGGCCCAGCTCCACATGTCCGACTACGCCCGGGTCACCCCCCAGCTCGGAGCCGGCAGCAGCTCCGGAATGACCGCCAACCGCATCTCCTACCACCTCGACCTCAAGGGCCCCAGCCTCGCCGTCGACACCGCCTGCTCCTCGTCACTGGTGGCCGTCCACCTGGCGGTCAACTCGCTGCTGTCGGGGGAGTGCTCCACCGCCGTCGCCGGGGGCGTCAACCTGGTCCTCACCCCGGCCCTCGGTCTCGTCTACGCGCGCATGGGACTGGCCGCACCGGACGGACGCTGCAAGCCGTTCAGCGCGGACGCCGACGGCATCGGGCGCAGCGACGGCGTGGGCGCCGTGGTACTGCGGCGGCTGGCGGACGCCCGGGCCGACGGGCAGCGGATCTACGCCGTCATCCGCGGCACCGCGGTCAATCAGGACGGCCGCAGCAACGGCGTCACCGCGCCCAACCGCTGGTCGCAACGCGAAGTCGTCGCGGCCGCCTGCCGCCGGGCCGCGATCCCGGCGTCACAGGTGCGCTTCGTGGAGGCCCACGGCACCGGAACGGCGCTCGGCGACATCATCGAGTGCGCCGCCCTCGGCGAACTGCACGCCGTGCAACGGGAGGAGCCGTGCGGCATCGGCTCCGTGAAGGGCAACCTCGGCCACACCGAAGGAGCCGCCGGCATCGCGGGCCTGATCAAGGTCGCACTCGCCCTGCACCACCGGATCGTGCCGGCCAGCCGGTTCGCCACCCGCGAGAACCCGCAGCTCAGACTCGCCGAACGCGGCCTGCGCCTGCTCAAGGCCCCCGTACGGCTGCCCGCCGAGGAGGTCTTCGCCGGAGTCAGCAGCTTCGGCATGGGCGGCACCAACGCCCACGCCGTCCTGGCCACCGCCCCGCGCGAACCCCGCACCCCGGCACCCCGCACGGGCGCCGGCCCCGCCGTCGGAGTGTTCACCGTCTCCGCCAACACCCCCGAGGCCCTGCGCCGCAACCTCGCCGTCCAGGCCGACGCCGTGGCCCGCCGCCCCCGCGGCGACGCCGCCACCGTGTGCTGGAACAGCAACCTGGTCAAGACGGGACTGCCCTACCGTGCCGCGTTCACCGCCCGCGACACCGCGGAACTCGCCACGGCGCTGCGGGCGGCGGCCGACGACGAACGGCTGCGCGCCGGAATCGCCGACCGGGCCG
This sequence comes from Streptomyces sp. CLV115, assembly GCF_038448545.1. Classification (NCBI taxonomy): domain Bacteria; kingdom Bacillati; phylum Actinomycetota; class Actinomycetes; order Kitasatosporales; family Streptomycetaceae; genus Streptomyces; species Streptomyces sp. CLV115. The sequence goes on along the minus strand of NZ_JBCEWQ010000088.1, from coordinate 14,471 downwards.
TGCACCCCCCGACCATCGGCTTCCTCTTCAGCGGCCAGGGCATCCAGGAACCCGGCATGACCAGCGGCCTGTACCGCGACTGCGCCTCCTACCGGCACCACCTCGACACCGCCGACGAGGCACTGGCACCCCACCTCGACGGGTCCGTACGGGACCTGATCCTCGACGAGGACCCGGCCGTCCACCGCACCGGCTGGGCCCAGCCGGCCCTGTTCGCCGTCGGCTACGCCCTCTTCCGCACGCTCGGCGACCTCGGCGTCGAACCCGATGCCGTCCTGGGACACAGCGTCGGCGAGTTCGCCGCCGCCGTCGCCGCCGGTGCGCTCGGCCTGGAGGACGCCGCCCGTCTCGTCGCCCGCCGGGCCGCACTCATGGAGCGGCTCCCCGACGGCGGCGGCATGCTGGCGGTACGCGCCCGGCCGGACGACCTCGTCGAACTGCTCGCGGACGAGCCGCGCGTCACCGTCGGAGCCGTCAACGGCCCGGCCGACACGGTGCTGTCCGGCGAGACCGACGGCCTCGACCGGATCGCCGCCCAGCTGCACGTCAGAGGCATCCGCACCCGCCGGGTCCGGGTCTCGCACGCCTTCCACTCCCCGCTGATGACCCCGGCCCTGGACCGCTTCGCCGAGGAGGCCGCCGGGATCGACGCGACCGCACCCCGCATCCCCATGGCCTCCACCCGTTACGGGCACATGCTCGGCGACCGGCCCCTGGACGCCGGGTACTGGAAGGAACAGGCGGCCCGGCCGGTGCTCTTCGCCGAGGCGCTGGACGACCTCATGGCCGAAACCATGCCCGCCTGCCTCGTCGAGATCGGGCCGGGCCCCCAGCTCGTACAGCTCGCCGAACGCGCCGGCCTGCCCTCCGGCGTACGCCTGCTGCTCCCGGTCCCCGGCAGGGAGGCGACCGCCCGGGACTTCGCCGAGACCGTCGCGACCCTGTACCGGGCCGGCGTCGAACCGCGGTGGCAGGCCCTGTACGAACCGGCGCGGCGCACCACCGAATGCCTCGCCCCGTACGCCTTCTCCACCGAGCACACCTTCTGGCAGACGGTGCCGCGGCGCACGGACCGGGCCCCGGAGACGGCCCGCCCGCAGCCCCCCGCCGACAGCACCGGCCCGTCGGCCGCAGACACGGCCGCGGAGACGGCCGGAGCCCCCGCCGAGAAGAGCGACCCGGTGCTCGACCCGGTGCTCGACGCGGTGATCGAAGCGATCGTCGAAGTGGGGGAGTACCCACCCGAACGGGTCGGGCGACAGACCCGGCTCTACGCCGACCTGGGATTCGACTCGGTGATGATCATGCAGCTCAAGGACCGGATCGAGCACCGGCTTCCGCAGACGGAAGGCGTCACCGTGCAGCAACTGCTGCCCGCACTGCGCTCGGTGGGCTCCCTGGCCGACTTCCTCAGCGACTGGACCAGCGCAGGAGCCAGGACATGACGACCAACGGCGGGGCCCGCGCCCCCCTCTACATCGCCGGCACCGGCACCGCGCTGCCCGGCGACCCCGTCGACAACGAACAGCTCGACAAGGCCTTCGGGATCAGTGATGAATGGACCGACCTGTTCGTCGGCACCCGCACCCGCCACTTCGGCTGGGACCTCGGCACCGGAGAGGTCCTGCACACCCTCGCCGACCTGTGCACCGAGGCGGCGGACCGGGCCGCCGCATCGGCCGGGACGGACCTCCAGGACCTGGACTTCCTGGTCCTGGCCACCACGACCCCGGACCGGCTGCTGCCCACCACGGCCAACGAGGTGGCGGACCGGCTCGGCCTCGACCACCTGCCCACCTACCAGATCCAGGCCGGCTGCTCCGGAGCCGTACAGGCCCTGGACCTCGCACAGGCACTGATCGCCTCCGGCCACCGCACCGGACTCGTCGTCGGCGGCGACGTCACCGCCCGCTTCCTCGACCCGCACCGCACCCCGGCCGACCTCCCGGCACCGGAACTCATCAACTACGTCCTGTTCGGCGACGGCGCGGGCGCGGCCGTGGTGAGCGCCGGACCCGAGGGCGAGGGCATCGGGCTGCGCGCGCTGCTCCACCGGTTCACCGGCCGGGGCAGACAGCCGGGCCAGATCATCGACTGGGACGGACCGGTGCGGCGCACCCCCGGCCGGACGATGCTGTCCGAGGACTACAAGGCCATCGAGGACTGCGTGCCCGGCCTCGCGAGCGAGATCTGCTGGGAACTCCTCGACACCGCCGGCTGGACACCCGACGACCTCGACTTCCTGCTGCCGCCACAGCTCTCCGCCCGCATGACACAACGCATCGTCGAAACCCTCGCGGTCCCCACGGCCCGCGAGATCTCCTGCGTGGTGGACACCGGGAACACAGGCAACGCCCTGCCGCTGCTGCAACTCGACCGACTGGTACGGCAGATGTCGAGCGGAGAACGAGCGCTCGCCGTCGTCGTCGAGTCAAGCAAATGGATCAGGGCCGGGCTGGCACTGGAGAAGCACGCAGAAGCGGAGCCGAAACGATGACGACGACCCCCTTCCGCAGACTGGGCGAACTGAGCACATCGGGGCGGCTGGCCTCCGAGTACCCGCAGGTGACCGGCCTGCTCGCGGAGATCACCGACACACCCGACCGGGAACCGGCCGACATCCTCGCCGAACTCCTGCGGTGCGGACGCCTGCTCGCCGCCCTCCGGGCCGAGGACGTCCTGGACCACCACCCCGACACACCGGTCGTCACCGTGGCGATCACCGGAAGCTCGACCACCGCCCAACTGCCCGACGCGCTCACCGCCGAACTCGCCCGGCACGGCCTGCTCGCCCGGTACACCGTCGGCACCCACGGCGCGTACCTGCGCGACCTCACCACCCCCGGCAGCGAACTGCGCGCCCAGAAACCCGACCTGACCCTGTGCCTGCTGGACGCGGAGGCGGTCTTCGCCGGACTCCGCACACCCTGGACCACCGCCGACGCCGAGGCGGCATGCGCCCGCCTGGCCGACCGGATCACCGCCGTCGTCACCGCACACACCACCGACGGCACCGGCACCCTGGTCCTCAACACACTGCCACTGCTGCGCCGCCACACCCAGCAGATCATCGACCAGCGGCAGCGGGCCCGGCTCGGCGCGGTGTGGCGGGAGTTCAACGCCCGCCTGCTCCGGCTCACCGACGAGAACCCGGCGGTGGCCGTCGTCGACCTGGACCCGCTGATCGCCGACATCGGACCGGCCCGCGACGCCCGGCTCGCCGCCTACGCAGGCTCCCCCTTCGGCGACACCCTCTTCGCCGCCTACGCCCGCGAAGCCGTCCACGTCCTGAGGGCCCGGCGGGGCATGACCAGCAAATGCCTCGTCCTCGACCTCGACAACACCCTGTGGGGCGGTGTGCTGGGAGAGGCCGGAGCGGACCGCATCGCCGTCGGCGACAGCCTCCTCGGCGGACCGTACCGCGCGGTGCAGCGCGGCGCGCGCCAACTGGCCGCCCAGGGAGTCCTCCTCGCGATCAGCAGCAAGAACGACCCCGGCCCCGTACAGCAGGTGCTGCGCGAGCACCCGGACATGACACTGCGCCCCGACGACTTCGTACGGATCAACGCCAACTGGGAACCCAAGGACCAGAACCTCCGCGACATCGCCGCCCGCCTCGGCATCGCCACGGACGCCCTGGTGTTCATGGACGACTCGCCCCGGGAACGCGGACTGGTCCGGCGCAACCTCCCGCACACCGCCGTGATCCCGCTCGGCTCCGAACCGGCACTGCACCTGGACACCCTGCTGCGGGACGGCTGGTTCGACACCCCGCGGCTCACCGACGACGACCGGGCCCGCACCACCCGCTACCGGGAGGCGGAGGCCCGGACCGAGCTCCGGGAGCACTCCGGGTCGTACGAGGAGTACCTGAACGAACTCGGCACCGTGGTCCGGATCTCGCCGCCGGAACCCCACGAGGTACCGCGTCTGTCCCAACTCTCCATGCGCACCAACCAGTTCAACCTCACCGGGGAACGGATCCCGTTGGACCGGGTCGCCGCCATGGTCGCCGAGCCGGGCCGCGGAGTGCTCGCCGTCCGGGTGAACGACCGGTACGGCGACAGCGGTCTCGTCGGCGCGGTCCTCACCCACGACGCCGAGGACGCCCTGCACATCGACAACATGCTGCTCAGCTGCCGGGCACTGGCCCGCGGCATCGAGGACGGCGCTCTCGCCGCAGTACTCGCACACGCCAAGGCCCGGGGGTTCCCCCTGGTCAGGGCCCGCTACCGGGCGACGAACAGCAACGGCAGGGCCGGCGCTCTCTACCCCTCCTCGGGGTTCACCGAGGAGCCCGGCGGTGGACATGAGCGGTGGTTCCGGCACGACCTCGGCGAACTCCCGCCCGTGCCCGAGCACTTGACCCTCGATGTCCGAATCGGAGGGCCGGATGACGAACGTGTGGATCAACGACAGGAGCGCCATGGATGAGTTCGCCGACTTCCTCGGCCTGATCCGCGACGAACTGGGCCTCGTCCTGACCGAGGCCGAGGCGGCCGCGGACTTCGACACCCTGCCCTCCTGGGACTCGGTCCACCTGCTGCGCCTCGTCGGGCTCGTCGAACGGGAGACGGGGCGGCGGATCCCGGTGGCCGGAGTGTTCCGGGCCCGCAGCCTGCGGGAGATCCACTGCCTGGTCGGCGCCGGACGGGCGGACCTGTGATGAACACCCCGGGAAACCCCCACCTCCCGCAGCCGCTGGGCGACCCCATCGAGTCGACCGCCCCGGAGACCAACGGGGCCGAGGTGCGCAAGGACCTGCGGACCCACGGCACGGCCCTGGTGCACGGACGCTTCACCGACTGGCGGCCCCAGGACCCGGACGGCGCCGAACTGCGCGCCGTCCTCGGCCGGGACTGGGCCCGTTACCGCGACATCACCCATGAGGAGATGCGCGGCCGGTACGCGGCGTCCCGGCGCCTCCTCAAGTACGCGGCGGCCGCGGCGCTGCGGGCCGACGCCCGGGACCTGGAGCTGATGTACGGACCGACCGGGCGCCCGTACCTGCGCGGCTGCGACCAGATCGACATCAGTCTCAGCCACACCGACGACCTCCTGCTGGTCGGACTGACCACCCGGGGCCTGATCGGCGTCGACGCGGAGCGCGCGGACCGCAAGATCTACAGCCGGGGCCTGGACCGGCAGATCTGCACACCGCACGAGCGGCTGATCGTCTCCGGACTGCCGGTCCCGGAGCGCGACCCCTGCCTGGTGCGGCTGTGGACCCTGAAGGAGGCCTACAGCAAGGCGATCGGCCAGGGACTGCAGTTCCGGTTCACCGAGTTCGGATTCGGTGCCGATGGCCGGCCGACCCAGGTGCACCGGCCCGACGGCACCCCCGGATCGGGCGACGAGTGGACGTTCCGCACCTATCTGCTCGACAGCGACGGGCTGGATTTCTGCATCAGCACCGCCGTCTACGACGCGGGGCTCGGCCGCACCCTCGACGCCGAGATCACCACCATGCTCGACGCCGATGCCGTCGCGGCCCTCAACGAGGCGCTGGAAGGGGAGTGGTCGCACGACTACTGGTCACAGGTCCTCCACCACTGACGCGGTGGCCTCCAGCACCGCCCGCTCGGCCTGGACGAGGCTCAGCCCGACCGGCACCGTACGGCGGCCCTCCCCGTCCTTGCCCAGCCTGTCCCACACCGCGGTGCAGCGCATCGGCAGATCGGGCTCCGCGTAGCCGCGGAAGTGCACCTGCAGCGAGCCGAGCGTGCTGTGCGCCGGCTTCAGGGCGTAGGCGTGCCCGGCGGCCAGCAACGCCGTCTGGCGCAGCGCCTCCAGCAGCACATGGGCGGGGGCGGGGTCACCCTCCGCGGCCCCGGACGACCAAGCCGCAGGCAACCGCACCTGAGCGGACAGCCGTCCGTGGCCCGGTGTCTCCGGGCGGTGCAGCAGAACGTTGCCGAGGGAGCCGCGCCCCACGTCGCCGGGGGCGACCGGGGCGTCCGGCAGCCGACCGGGCCCCTCGCGCCCGGCCTCCGCGAGCACCGCCGCGCGGGAGCGCTCCCGGTGACTGCGGTGCACCACGGGCGCCAGGAACACCAGGCTCGCCGACCCGCTTCCGCACGGCACGTCGTCGATGCGCGGCGCGACGAGGAAGTCCAGGACCCGCGGCACGTCGTCGACCACCTTGTCGGGACGCACGCGCAGCTCCAGGTCGAGCTGGGCCGGCGCCCGCCCGACGCGCCAGTGCGTCAGATCGTCGGCGCGCAGATCGAACCGGTAGAAGATCCCCACCCGGGCCGACGGCACCCCGAAGTGCGTGTGCCCGATGAACTCACCCGCCTCGCGCACCATTTCGGCGGTCGCCTGCAGATCGTGATGACGGCCGGGACCGTCGTTGAACAAGGAGTGCCCCGCAAGAAGCGCACCGGAGAGCACGAACTCCTCCTCGACATCCGGCCCCGGAGGAACAGGATGCAGCCAGGAGCGCGGTCGGTGTATGAGATGCCGGACGGTCCCCGTCCCCCGCCGCTCCCCATCTGTCGTTCGAGCCATGCGTCCGCCCCCGTTTCGTGCGAACCGTGTTCGAACACGGTTCAACGAGAGTGCATGGAATCAGCCATCCCGAACCAGCCCCGGCCGGTGACAGCTTGCTGCGGGACACCTAGTGCCCCTCCGGGCAGGCCTTGTCCCTCGCGAACACCGCCGGACAGGGCGACGGGCCCTGGGGCCGCTCGTCCGGATCAGGCCAGATCCGAACGCCCTAGTCCACTTGCGGGGCGGGGCCGTGCGCCCCGTCCAGGAGCCGGGACAGGGCGACGTTGACACCGGCCTGGAACCTGCTGGTGGACTCCACCTCCTCCATGATCTGCGAGATGTACCGGCGGCAGGTGCGGACCGACATGCCCAGCCGGCGCGCCACCAGTTCGTCCTTGTGGCCCTGGGCCATGAGCTTGATGATCGACCGCTTCAGGTCGTCGGCCACGGCGGGCTGTGTCTCGGTGTCCGGGGCGAAGGGCGTGCTGGTGTCCCACAGGTGCTCGTACACCTTGCAGAGGAACGCCACCAGGGTCGGTTCCCGTACGACGACGGCGCCCGGCGGGCGGTCGTCCACGCGCTCGGGCAGGAACACCACTTCACGGTCGTAGATGACGATGCGGTCGATCAGCTCGTCCGTGGTGCGGACCTCGGCGCCCGCCCCGGTCACCGCGCGCACGTACGACGTGGTGGCCAGGTCGCTGCGCACGGTGTGCTGGTAGAGGTGCCTGACCTGTACTCCGCGCGCCAGCCGGGCCAGGGTGAGCGGGCGCGCGTTGTCCAGGTACCGCGAGGGGCGGGGGCCGCCCGGCTGGGCGGTGAGGACCTCGGTGCGGCAGCGGGCCCCCCAGTCGTCGAGCATGGCCTGGAGCACGCTGATGTCGCTGATCACGTCGAACGCCTCGGCCTGGTTGCGGCGCCGCCGGCTCTCGAAGTAGGCGGGCTGGAGCGAGCGCATCCGTGTCCGGACGTCGGTGACCGCCTGCTGCAACTCCCGAATCTGCTGCTCGGTCGGTCCCACCAGGTCGGCGGCGGCGGCGTCCGGGCTGACCGGGACCAGAGTGCCCGGCTCGCCGGGCATGGGGTGCAGCAGGCTCAGTTCCGACAGGGTCTGCGCTATGCAGTTGATCTCTTCGGTCGGCACACCCAGCGCGTGGGCAATCTGTTCGTGATCGAAGCGTCCCAGCATGACCGCTCGCTGGTAAGCCGTTGCACACCTGCCGTCGAGTTCATCGGAGCTTGGTCCGGAAAGGGAACTTTCGCTCATCTTCGCGGCTACTCCTAGATACGGAATGGGACAAGCTGCCAGGCAACTCTACGCCATCGAGAATCACTTGGAACTGGCTTGAGTGGCGGGCAGGCTTCTTCTTGCAAGCGCCGGACAACAAGCTAGGGGGCAATGATGAACAAGGGCATACTTGGTAAATCAGTGGTAGCAGCATGTGCAGCGTTTGTGATTTTAGGAAGTCTTGACGCAGGCTTGGCGGAGGCATCGACTCCGGATGTATCGGCGGTCTCGGCGGAAGTGGGCGTGATGGCGGGCGGCATCAAAATGCTGTGTGTGCAGGACGACCAGTGGGGCTCCGCCTGCCCGTGACGTGAACGAGGTCGGCGAGGTCGGAGTTCCGGGGTCCGGGGAGGGCCGGAACCCCGACCTCGCCGCCGTACTGCGGCTTTAGTCGGCCGCTAGTGGTGGGGAGGAAGGTCGGCTCCGATGTCGGCTGCCGGACTCCCCCGCCCGGTCGGAGCCGCTCGCGTGGCCCCGTCGCCCGGCCTCAGTGCCGGCGACGGGGCCTTTTCCATGTGTGGGACAAATGTTTACCTCTGGTGAAAGCAATGGTGCGGTGAATCCCGGCCGATTGTGTGCGCCAAGGCTGCCCGTGAATTCAGACCGAGTTTTTTGAATATCCGACTCATATGAGTTTCCACGGTCTTCGTGCTGATGCTGAGAAGGGCAGCGATCCGCTGATTCGTGTAGCCCGCTCCGACCAGATCGGCTATTTCCCTCTCGCGGTCGCTGATAACGGAAAGCGGAGTCCCGGACGAATTATCGTCCGAGTCCCGGGCGGCCTTCAGGGAAATGGACTCGGCGACCGGCGCCAGCCAGTTGCGGCCGAATATTCCGGCGGCTTCCGCGGCGATCTCCGAATGGAACACGGCAGAGTCCTTCTCACCGTTCTCCAGATGGGCCCGCCCGAGCCCGAGCGCCAACGGCGCCAGCACATGTCCCTGCCCGAATCGGAGCGCCGCGTCAAAACCCCGCTCGAAGAGAACAACCGCCCGGCGCGCCCGGCCGAGACGCAGCTCCGCCTCACCCAGCCACCGGTAGGCCTCCAGCCACGCGGCCATCCGCGCCCCCTCCACCGCACCCAGCAGCAGATCGGCGCGCTCGGCGGCGGCCCGCGCCGCGGCCGCGCGGCCGGCGACGGCGTCCGCAGCGGCGAGAAGAGCCGTCAGGTGGAGCCGTACGTACGGATCTTCGTCCGCACGGCCCTCCGACACGGCGTCCCGGGCACCGCCCAGGTCCACAACGGCCCCGTCGGAGCCGGCACCCGGGACCTGCTCCTGTTCGAGCGCCAGCGCCAGCAGCTCGGCCCGCACCGCCACCGAACCGGAGAGCCCCTCCGTGCCGAGCAGCTCCCGCGCCTGTGCGAACCGGCCCAGCAGCCGCAGCGCACGCGCCCGCCACACCACGGCATCCACCGCGTCGGCCCCCGTACACACTGCCGTCACCCGCTGCCACTCCCGGGCATGGACCCGCTCGGCCTCATCGGGACGCCCCGCCACGACGAGAGCCTTCGCCCTCAGCAACGACCACTCCGGCGCATCACCCGTCACCGCGACGACCCGCCGCAGCGCCAGCACCGTGCGCTCCGGCTGCCAGAAGACACCGCTCCGCGCGGCAAGGGCCAGGACCTGCACGTCGTCCGCCGTCAGGTCCTCGGCATGCACCAGGTGCGCGGCCAGGGCGAGCGTGTCACCGGCGGTACGCAGCGCCGCGACGGCCCGGTCCCGCGCCGCATGCCGCCAGCCCGCCCCCGACGCGTGATGGACGCGCGCCCTGAGCGCCGGCCGGACGAAACGGAAACGCCGCCCCTGGCCTTCCGGCACCACGACGGTCTCGGTGTACAACTCGTCCAGACCGCGCAGCACATCGGGCAACGGCAGCGCCGCCGCCTCGGCGACCACCTCGGGAAGGAACGGATCACCGACCAGTGCCGCCGCACACGCGGTGCGCCAGCCCAGCGACGACAGGCAGTGAAGGTCGGGCCCGCGCGTCCCGGACGCCACCACCGGCGGTACCCCCGTGGCCAGTTCCAGCACGCTGTACAGGCCGGGGCCCGGGGCCGTGCCGCCCGACCGGGAACCGGCACCACCCCGGGGCGCGGCCAGCAGCCCCGGCACCCCCGCGGCGTCGCGCAGCGCGACGGCCGCGGCCACCGGCCCCACCCGCGCGGGCAGCAGCGAGCGCAGCAGACCGTCGGGCAGCCGTGACAGCCGCAGATGATGGAGGTCCGCGGACGCGTCGGTCAAAGTCGCCGGATGCCGCCCCGCAGGCGCGGGACGATGGGCGAGCACGGTCAGCACCGGGGCATCCGGCGGATGCCGGACCAGGTGCTCCAGGAACTCCACGGCGTGCGGACAGGCCCGGTGCGCGTCGTCCACCACGAGCAGCAGCCCGCCGCCCTCCCGGGCGAGGTGTGCGAGCGCCGCCCGCACGGCCCTGGACACCGCGTAGTGATCCACCGGCCCCGGGACCGGCCCGTACGTGCTCAGGGCCGGGAAGACGGAGGCCAGATGCCGGGTGGCCGTCTCCCCGAGCAGCTCGAACAGCGAACCGTCGGCACGGGCCAGCAGATCGTCCAGCGCGTCGACGACCGCATCGAAGGGCCGGGTCGCACCGGCACGGGGAGCCCGGCCCGCGGCCACCACCCAGCCGTCCCGCCGCGCCGACCGCATCAACCGCCGCAGCAGATGGGATTTGCCGACCCCCGGCTCACCACTGATCCGGACGAACTGCGCCGAATCCCTGGAAAGTCCCAACCAACGACGCAACAAGTCGAGTTCATGACTTCGAGACGCCGAGGGCCCACCAGTACCGGCAGACGCACCGAACGCCGACGCCGCCTCCGGCACACCAGCCTCCCCGAGTGGATATCCGTCACGAAAGGCTGGCTCACCGTGCGGCACGACCCAAGTGCGGACCGCTGTCCACAGGTTGCCTGGCAGAAAGTACGGCGGAAGATCCCGGCCACCGCGCGCAATGTCGGGGAGAACCCTGAACCGCCGTCCCACGCAATCGAACAAAGGATCCCGGCGCCGCTGAAAACCCCAGGAAGAATGCCCAAGGACCCCGTTTCCGACAGACCCCGGCCGTTTTCGCCACACCGGCACCCGGCGCATCCCCGAGCACACCTTGTAGGGAAAACCCCGACTGGCGCACCGCCCGCCGCAGACCCACGCTCGGTCGCGTTCGCGCGTGCACTGTCCCTATCCCGCGGAGGAACGAAAGTGGCAACCGGGAACAGCACCCGTCTGCGATTCGGCTACGCCTGCGGGGCCCTGGTGACCGGTACGTTCACCACCCTTCCGGGGCTCCTGCTCCTCCCGTACCTCACCGACACCCTCGGTGTCAGCGCGGCTCTCGCCGGTGCGGTCATCCTGATCCCCAAGGCGTGGGCGGTACTGCTCGCCCCGTTCGCGGGCCGCACCAGCGACCGCGCGTACCGCCGACGGGGCAGCCGACGGACCTATGTCCTGGGGGGCGGCCTGAGCGCCACGGCCGCCTTCGCCACCATGCTCAGCGGTGTCGCCGACGGCACCGCCGGCACGGTGTGGACCGGACTCGGCTTCCTCTTCACCGCCACGGCCTTCGCCTTCTTCCAGGCCGCCTACACCGCGCTGCCCGCCGACATCGCGCACACCCCGCACGACCGGATACGCCTGGTGTCGGGCCGGGTGGCGGGCATAGCGGTCGCCGCGCTGGCCGTCGGATCGGCGGGCCCGGCAGTCGTCGAAGCGGGCGGCGGAGGCATCGACGGACACCGCTGGGCGGGCCTCTTCGGCGCGGCGGTCATCGCCGCGGGCACCCTGGGCGTCCACCTCGGTACGGCACGCCCGCCCCGCACCACCGCACCCGGCCCCGGACATCCGCCACCCGCCACCGACCGGACACCGGCCCCCCGCAGGTTCGAAGCACTCCGCGACAACCCGTCCTTCGCCGCCCTGCTGCGCACAACGACCGTCCAGGTCGTCGCCACCGGCTGCCTGCTCGCCGCCGGACCGTACTTCGCCGAACACATCCTGAACGACCCCGGCCTGACCCCGGTCCTCGTCGCCGCCTTCGTCGTGCCCAACCTCCTCGTCACCCCCCTGTGGACCCGCGTCGGAGCCCGCCACGGACAGCGCGCGTCACTCGTCGCCGCCTCGGCCCTCTTCGGCGGCGGATGCCTGCTGCTGGCCGCGGCACCCGCCCTGCCGTCGTTCTGGGCGCCTGCCGTCCTCCTCCTCGTCGGCACCGGACACGCGGGCCAGCTCCTCTTCCTCTACGCCATGCTGGCCGAGACCACGGCAGCCGACACCGCACGCACCGGCCGCAGCCGGGCCGGCAACCTGTCCGGGCTCTTCAGCGGAGGCGAAGCACTCGGCGTCGCCGCAGGACCCTTCCTGTTCGCCCTCGTCCTCCAGCTCTTCGGCTACGTCTCGTCGGACACCGGTGAATCCGCCCACCAGACGACCGCGGCCGAATGGGGAGTGCTGGCCGGGATGACACTGCTGCCCGCCCTCGTCACGGTCGCCGGTCTGTTCCTCCTGCGCGGCTACCGCACCGCGGCCCCCGCACCAAGGGCCCACCGCGAGCGGGGCGAGGTCGCACAACCCCGGCTTTAGGAACCCGGCCGACGCTCGGTGCCGCGCCACCCACCGAACCAGCGCACCTGTGTCGAAAGGGTCCTGCATTGAGCATCGTCGAGGAACGGCCGGTGAAGAGCGCGGAGCCGTCGCCGCGGCCCACGGCCGTGCGCCACACCTCCCTGCGTGAGCGCACGGCGGAACTCGCCGTACTGCACCGGCAAGCGGAACGAGGCCCCAGCGAGAAGGCCACCGAGGCACAGCACGCCAAGGGCAAACTGACCGCACGCGAGCGCCTGGAACTGCTCTTCGACGAGGGATCGTTCGTCGAGATCGAGGGGCTGCGCCGACACCGGGCCACCGGATTCGGTCTTGAGGACAAGAGGCCCCACAGCGACGGAGTGGTGACCGGCTGGGGACACGTGCACGGCCGGACCGTCTTCGCCTACGCCCACGACTTCCGCATCTTCGGCGGAGCACTGGGCGAGGCCCACGCCCAGAAGATCCACAAGGTGATGGACCTGGCACAGGCCGCCGGGAGCCCCGTCGTCGGCCTGTGCGACGGGGCGGGAGCCCGCATCCAGGAGGGCGTCACCGCACTGGCCGGATACGGCGGCATCTTCACCCGCAACGTACGCAACTCCGGCGTCATCCCGCAGATATCGGTGGTTCTCGGCCCGTGCGCCGGTGGCGCCGCGTACTCCCCGGCCCTGACCGACTTCGTGTTCATGGTCCGCGGCACCTCCCAGATGTTCATCACCGGACCGGACGTCGTCCAGGCCGTGACCGGCGAACACGTCACCCAGGAGCGGCTCGGCGGAGCCGACAGTCACGCCGCCGTGTCGGGCGTCGCGGGCTTCGCCTACGACGACGAGGAGAGCTGCCTCGAAGACGTCCGCCACCTGCTGTCGCTCCTCCCGTCGAACAACCGCGAGCTGCCGCCCGCCGCCGACCCCGACGACCCCGCCGACCGCAGGTGCGAGCGCCTGCTCGACCTGGTGCCCGCGGAGCCCCACCAGTCGTACGACATGCGCGACGTCATCACCGAGGTCGTCGACCACGGCGAGTTCTTCGAAGTCCACGCCGACTGGGCGCGCAACGTCGTCTGCGCGTTCACCCGCCTCGGCGGCCAGGTGGCCGGCATCGTCGCCAACCAGCCGGCCGCGCTCGCCGGCGTCCTCGACATCCACGCGTCCGAGAAGGCCGCCCGCTTCGTCCAGTTCTGCGATGCGTTCAGCATCCCGCTCGTGACCCTGGTGGACGTGCCCGGCTTCCTCCCCGGCGTCGACCAGGAACACGGCGGAGTGATCCGGCACGGCGCCAAACTCCTCTACGCGTACTGCAACGCAACCGTGCCGCGCATCTCCCTCGTCCTGCGCAAGGCGTACGGCGGTGCCTACATCGTCATGGACTCCCGATCGATCGGTACCGACGTCGCCCTTGCCTGGCCCTCCAACGAGATCGCCGTCATGGGCGCGGAAGGTGCCGCGAACGTGATCTTCCGCCGGGAGATAGCGGCCTCTACGGACCCCGAGTCCGTACGGGCGCAGAAGATCAAGGAATACGAGACCGAGCTGATGCACCCGTACTACGCGGCGGAGCGCGGCCTGGTGGACGATGTGATCGACCCCGCAGACACGCGCACCAGGCTCATCGCCGCACTGTCGATGCTCCGGACCAAGCACGTCCCGCTCCCGGGACGCAAGCACGGGAACCTGCCGTTGTGACGGCCGGGGAAACCGGGAGCGGCCCGGCAACAGCCCTCGCACTGGCCTCCGTCCGGATCATCCGCGGCAATCCGAGCCTCACCGAGGTGGCAGCCCTCGCCACCGTCCTCGCCGCCCGTGCGCAGGCACACGCGCAGAGCACCGGACACCGCACGGACCGGCCCGGACCGAACGGCGCCGAGGCGGCGGCACGGACCCGCTGGCAGCACCTCGCCGGACCGTTCCGGGCCCCGGGAGCGTGGGCATCGTGACCACACACCCGCCGAAGCCGCGCCTGCGCAAGGTGCTCATCGCCAACCGTGGCGAAATTGCTGTCCGTGTTGCTCGGGCATGCCGGGATGCCGGGATCGGGAGCGTGGCCGTCTACGCAGACCCGGACCGCGATGCTCTGCACGTGCGTGC
>NZ_JBCEWQ010000087.1:0-36115 GCF_038448545.1 Streptomyces sp. CLV115 | reverse complement strand
CCCACGACCTCGGCCCCCGGCGCCCGCAACGGCCGGATCCCCGCCTACCCCGCCGCCGAACGGGCGGTGCGCGCCCTGGCGGAAGCGGTGCGGTACGCGCAGTGGCGGCGGCAGGCCGCCGTGCCCGGCAAGGTGCCCGAGTTCCTCGACGACACCATCGACGAGCCCGGCACCGCCGGACTCATCGACACCCTCCTCGGCCCCGACCCCGACCCGAGGGGCCTCCAGCTCGCGCCCGACCAGGCCCGCGAACTCCTGGGCCGCTACGGCGTCACCGTGCGGCCGACGCTCCCTGCACCCGACCCGGACGCGGCCGTCGCGGCCGCGGCCCGGCTCGGCTACCCCGTGGCGCTCAAGACCACCGCGCCGCACCTGCGCCACCGCGCCGACCTCGGCGGTGTCCGGCTCGACCTCGCCAACGAGACCGCGCTGCGCCGGGCCTACGGCGAACTGACCGACCTGCTCGGCAAGCCCGCCGAACTCCAGCCGGTGGTCCAGGCCATGGCGCCGCGCGGCGTCGACACCGTCGTACGGGCCACGATCGACCCGGCGGCCGGCGCCGTGCTGTCCTTCGGGCTCGCCGGCGCGCCCTCCGAACTCCTCGGCGACACCGCCCACCGCCTCGTCCCGGCCACCGACCGCGACGCCGCCGAACTGATCCGGTCCATCCGGGCGGCCCCGGTGCTGTTCGGCTGGCGCGGCGCGGCGCCCGTGGACACCGCGGCCCTCGAAGAGCTGCTGCTGCGGGTCTCCCGGCTGGTCGACGACCATCCCGAGGTGGTCTCCATCGCCCTGGAACCGGTGGTGGTCGCCACCCAGGGGCTCACCGTCCTCGGCGCGAGTGTCCGCCTCTCGCCGCCCCCGGCCCGCACCGACCTCGGCCCCCGCCGCCTCCCCAACTACTGACGCCGGCCGGGGCGGGCACCGTCCCGCCCCGGGGTCCAGGTCCGCCCTGCCGCACAACGTCCCCGGCAGTCATCCGCCCCCCGTAGGATGGTGCTCATGGCAAAGACCGGTACGACGACCCAGGGGCTGCGCGCGGCGATCGAGCGCAGTGGC
Organism: Streptomyces sp. CLV115; assembly: GCF_038448545.1. Lineage (NCBI taxonomy): Bacteria > Bacillati > Actinomycetota > Actinomycetes > Kitasatosporales > Streptomycetaceae > Streptomyces > Streptomyces sp. CLV115. The sequence continues at coordinate 35,056 of NZ_JBCEWQ010000087.1, read as the reverse complement.
TACTACCCGGCCCTCGTGGCCGAGGCGGTGGAGGCCGCCGTGGGCGGTGAGCCGGTCGCTTCGTACCTGGTGCACCAGGAGACCACCTTCGACTCCAACGAGGTGCGCCGCCACGTCACGGTCCTGGTCCTGACGGACAACCGTTTCATCGTCAGCCACACCGACGAGCAGAACGCCGACACCAGCTCCCCGACCCCGTACGCCACCACCTCCACGGAGTCGGTCAAGCTCGACCGGATCTCGTCGGTCGTGGTCAGCCGGGTCGTCGCCAACCCCGAGAAGTACGTACCGGGCACGCTGCCCCGCGAGGTCGTCCTCACCATCGGCTGGGGCGCGGTCTCCCGGATCGACCTGGAGCCGGCCGCCTGCGGCGACCCCAACTGCGAGGCCGACCACGGCTACACGGGCAACTCCACCGCCGACGACCTGAGCCTGCGGGTCAGCGAGGCCGGTGACGGACCGGACACCGTGCGCCAGACCCTCGCCTTCGCCCAGTCGCTCTCCGAGGCCACGGCCGCGACCGCGGCGACCGGCCGCTGATGGCGCAGCCGGCCTGGCAGGATCCCGTTCCGCTCCCCGTCGACAGCGCCCCGGTGCCGGAGTACGGCAGCGGATCGCTCGCCGATCTGCTTCCCACGCTCGCCGCCGGGCAGGGCGTCGCGGGCTTCACCGCGGCCATCCCCGAACTCACCCCCGCCGACCGGAACTGCGTGTTCCTGATCGACGGCCTCGGCTGGGAACAGATCAAGGCCCACCCCGACGAGGCACCGTTTCTGCACTCCCTGCTCCCCACCTCGCGCGGCGGCACCGGCCGCCCGATAACGGCGGGCTTCCCGGCCACCACGGCGACCTCGCTCGCCTCGGTGGGTACCGGGCTGCCGCCCGGGGAGCACGGCCTGCCCGGCTACAGCGCACGCAATCCGGAGACCGGCGAGCTGATGAACCAGCTCCGCTGGAAGCCCTGGACCTCCCCGAAGGTCTGGCAGCCGTACCCCACCGTGTTCCAGCTCGCCGACGCCGCGGGCGTGCGCACCGCCCAGGTCTCCGCCCCCGCCTTCGAGCAGACCCCGCTCACCAAGGTCGCGCTCAGCGGTGGCTCGTTCCTGGGCCGGCTCACCGGCGAGGAGCGGATGGACATCGCCGCCGAACGGCTCGCCATGGGCGACCGGTCGCTCGTCTACACGTACTACAGCGAGGTCGACGGCAAAGGACACCGCTTCGGCGTCGACTCCGACGCCTGGCGCGGACAGCTGATGTACGTGGACGGCCTGGCGCGGCGCCTGGCCGAACAGCTCCCGCCCCGCTCGGCGCTCTACATCACCGCCGACCACGGCATGATCGACATCCCGTTCGACGAGCAGTCCCGGATCGACTTCGACGAGGACTGGGAGCTGCGCGCGGGCGTCGCACTGCTCGGCGGCGAGGGCCGGGCCCGTCATGTGTACGCCGTCCCGGGCGCCGAGAACGATGTGCTGACCGTCTGGCAGGAAGTGCTCGGCGAGCAGTTCTGGGTGGCGGGCCGGGACGAGGCGATCGCGGCCGGCTGGTTCGGCCCGAAGGTCGACGAACGGGTCCGCGGCAGGATCGGCGACGTCGTCGCGGCGGCCAACGACGACGTGGTGATCACCGCCTCCGTAAACGAGCCGCACGAGTCCGCGATGGTTGGCATGCACGGCTCGATGACCCCCGTGGAGCAGCTCGTCCCGCTCCTCGAAGTACGCTCGTAACCGCGTTTTCCCGCACAACCCTTCCCTTGCCCGAAAGGTGCTCGACCCCTCATGCCCGAGCTTGTGTTCTTCTCCGGAACGATGGACTGCGGAAAGAGCACACTGGCGCTCCAGATCGGCCACAACCGTTCGGCGCGCGGCCTGCAGGGCGTGATCTTCACCCGCGACGACCGGGCGGGGGAGGGCAAGCTGTCCTCGCGCCTGGGACTGGTCACCGACGCCGTCGAGGCCGACGAGGGCATGGATCTGTACGCCCATCTCGTCGGCCGGATAAGCCGCGGCGGCCGCGCGGACTACGTGATCGTGGACGAGGCGCAGTTCCTGGCCCCCGTCCAGATCGACCAGCTGGCGCGCATCGTCGACGACCTGGATCTGGACGTCTTCGCGTTCGGCATCACCACCGACTTCCGGACCAAGCTGTTCCCCGGCTCCCAGCGGCTGATCGAGCTGGCCGACCGGGTGGAGACCCTCCAGGTCGAAGCGCTCTGCTGGTGCGGCGCACGGGCCACGCACAACGCCCGCACGGTCGGCGGCGAGATGGTCGTCGAAGGCGCCCAAGTGGTCGTGGGCGACGTCAACCAGCAGGCGGGTGAGGTCGGTTACGAGGTGCTGTGCCGGCGCCACCACCAGCGCAGGACCACCAGCGCCACCGCCCGCGCGGGTGCGCTGTCGCCGGACGTGCTGCCCGTCGGCTCCGGCTGAGCCGCCCGTCGGCCACCCGTGTCCCGCTGCTTAGGATGAGGCCGTGAACACGGTGAGCGCGGAAGAGGACGACTCCGGACCGGGCCCGCTGGGCAAGGTGCAGCCCAGACAGCTGATCGTGACCGTCTACGGGCTGTACGCGCGCGACACCGACGGCTGGATGTCGGTGGCCTCGCTGATCCAGCTGCTCGCCGACCTCGGCGTCGAGGCACCGACCGTGCGCTCCTGCGTCTCCCGGCTGAAGCGGGCCGGGCTGCTCGAAGCCCGGACGGTGTCCGGAGCCGCCGGATACCGGATCTCGCCCGAGACGGAGCGGATGCTGCGCGACGGCGATCCGCGCATCTTCGCCGCGCGGCGGGCCACTGTCGACGAGGGCTGGGTACTGGTCGTCTTCTCGGTGCCCGAGTCCGAACGCGCCAGGCGGCACACCCTGCGCACCCAGCTCACCCGGCTCGGCTTCGGTTCGGTGTCCGCCGGCGTGTGGATCGCACCCGGGCATGTGCACGACGAGGCGGAGTCCATGCTGGCCAGACACGGCCTGCGCGCGTACGCCGACCTCTTCCGCGCCGACTACCTCTCGGCCGGCGGGGGCGACGGCGGCGAACTCGCCACGAAGGTCCGCTCCTGGTGGGACACCGCCCGGCTGCAACGGCTGTACGTCGAATTCCTCGCCGCGCACCGCCCGGTGGCCGAGCGGATCGCGAACGGTCCGGGGGTGGCGGACCGGGAGGCGTTCACGACGTACATCAGGGTCCTCACCGACTGGCGCCGGCTGGTCTACCTCGATCCCGGCGTCGCGCGTGAACTGCTGCCCGCCGAATGGAGCGGAACCCACGCGTCCGAGCTCTTCGACGAGATGCACTCCCGGCTGGCCGGCCCCGCCCACCGGCATGTCGAACGGGTCCGGACCGGCGGGGACCGGGCTGCCGGGCGGCTCAGCGAACGGCCGACCTGACGATCGTGAACGCCGCGCCCTCCGGGTCGGCCACGGTCGCCACCCGGCCGCCCGCCCCCTCCCGGGGCGGCTGCAGGACGTACCCGCCCAGCTCCACCACCCGCCGGGCGGCCTCGTCGGTGTCGGAGACCTCGAAGTACGTCATCCAGTGCGGGCCCCGGTCGCGCGGCAGGGCATGGCCGACACCGTGCAGCGACGCCACCGGCCGGCCCTCCAGATGCAGGGTCTGGTAGTCGAAGTCGGCCGAGACGACCGCCTCCGCCTCGTAGCCGAAGACCGTCTGGTAGAACTTGCAGACCGTCGCGGTCTCCCGGGTGACCAGCTCGTTCCAGACCGGCGTGCCGGGGGCACCGGCGAGCGCGGTACCGACATGCGCGGCGGCCTGCCAGATCCCGAAGACCGCACCGCCGGGGTCGGAGGCGATGGCGAGCCGGCCCGCCTCGCCCGCGTCGAGCGGCCCCACGGCGACCGTTCCCCCGCAGGACCGGATGGCCTCCGCCGTGAGATCCGCGTCGTCCGTGGCCAGATAGGTCGTCCAGGCGACCGGCAGATGCCGGTCCGGCGGCAGCTGTCCGATGCCCGCCACCACCTTTCCGTCGATCAGCGCCCGGACGTACGGACCCAGCTGGTCCGGACCCGGCACGAATTCCCAGCCGAACAGATCGGCGTAGAAGTGCTGGGTCGTGCTCATGCCGTGCACGATCAGACTCACCCAGCAAGGTGTTCCGGGCGTACGCGGAGCGGCAGCCTCGGTCATCGTCACTCTCTCCTCGGACCATCGGGGTGGCCGTACGGGGGAAAACGGGGCCGGCTCGCGGTCGTGCGGTACGGGATGTGTACGCCCCGTGCAGATGTTGGCACCACCCGGCGCACGATGTGCTCCGGCCGCGCCGCACTTTCCGGATCTCGACGGAGGGAGACCGGTTTGCTTCGGTGCGCCCGTTTCGAAGGTGGTACGGGTGGGGTGCCTCCTGCGCGAGGATGGCACCCATGAAGCCCATCATCACCGCATCGGAATACGCGAGCGAGTCGGCGGGGCCACGTCCGCCGGTGCTCCTGGACGTACGTTGGCAGCTCGGCGGCCCCAACGGGCGGCCCGAGTACGAGGCCGGGCACATTCCCGGTGCGGTCTTCGTCGACCTGGACGCGGAACTCGCCGGCCCCGCGGGCCGCGGCGGACGCCATCCACTGCCCGATCCGGACGCATTCGGGGCGGTGATGCGCCGGGCCGGTGTCTCCCGGGACACCCCGGTGGTCGTGTACGACGGCGGCCAGGGCTGGGCCGCGGCCCGCGCCTGGTGGCTGCTTCGCTGGACGGGACACCCGGACGTCAGGGTCCTGGACGGCGGTCTCGCCGCCTGGACGGGCGATCTCGACACCGGGATCCCGGCTCCGGCCGAGGGCGACTTCCGGCCCGTCCCCGGCGCGCTGGCACTGCTGGACGCGGACGGAGCGGCGGCGCTGGCCCGCTCGGGGCTGCTGCTCGACGCGCGGGCCGCCGAGCGCTACCGGGGAGACGTGGAGCCGATCGACCGGGTGGGCGGCCACATCCCGGGCGCCGTCTCGGCCCCGACCTCCGAGAACACGGGGGACGACGGGCGGTTCCTGGCCCCGGAGGCGTTGGCGGCCCGCTTCAAGGAACTCGGCGCCGACCGTGCGGACGAGATCGGCGTCTACTGCGGCTCCGGCGTCTCCGGCGCCCACGAGGTCCTGGCCCTGGCCGTCGCCGGGATCCCCGCCGCGCTGTACGCGGGTTCCTGGTCCGAGTGGTCCGGCGACGAGTCCCGCCCGGTGGCGACGGGGCCCGAGCCCCGGTAAGGGAGGGCGCGCCGACCGGGACCGCCGCGCCCGGCCCGGTAAGCGCGAGGCGCGGCGGACGCAGACGGCACGAGGGCCCGTACGCAGTGGCGTACGGGCCCGGGTCATGCCGCGGTTCCCCCGCTCAGTCCTGCTTCTTGCGGCGGGTACCGAAGACGATCTCGTCCCAGGTCGGTACGGCGGCCCGGCGGCCGGGCCGGACGCCGTCCGCCTCGGCCTGGCGGTCCGTCGTACCGGTCAGCCGGTCGCGGTGACCGGCCACCGCTCGCGGCATCAGCACGTCCGCGTAGGCGGAACCGGCGCCCGCGGAGGCCGCCGCGGCCGGCGGTTCATCGGCCTCCGGCTCCTGCGCGGCGGGCTCGATCGCGGGCGGCTCGGGCGGCGCCGGCCGTTCCGGCACCACCATGTCGCCGCGGAAGCTCGGCACCGCCTCCAGCAGGCTGGTCAGCGAATCGCGCTCACCGGCCGAGACGGACGCGATGTGCTCCTCGGGCTCGGGCGGGGGCGGCGGGGCCGTGGGCCGCTCCATCTGACGGTCCAGGGCGCGGTCCAGCGGCCGGTCGCGCGGCAGCCGGGCGATCCGGGGCACGAACGGGAAGCTCGGCTCGGGCGCGGCGACGTCGTCGGTCTCGCCGATCAGCGAGCGCGCCTCGTCGTCCACCGCCTGGACCAGCCGGCGCGGCGGGTCGTACGTCCAGCTCGCCGAGTGCGGCTCGCCCGCGACCCGGTAGACCAGAAGGACTTCCCAGGTGCCGTCGTCGCGGCGCCAGGAGTCCCACTGGACGGTCTCCTTGTCGGCGCCGCGCAGCAGCAGCCGCTCCTTTACCGCCTCGCCGAGCTGGGGTCCGGTGTTCTCGCCGGGACGGCGCACGGGAGTCTTCCGGGCCCGCTCGGCCATGAAGGCGCGCTCCGCGAGCACGGGGCCCTCGAAGCGGCGGACACGGTCGACGGGGATTCCGGCGAACTGGGCGACCTCCTCCGCGGAGGCACCGGCTCGTATCCGCGCCTGGATGTCGCGGGGGCGGAGGTGGCTCTCCACCTCGATCTCGATCTGGCCGAGTCGCGCGCGGTCGTTGCGCACGGCGGCGCGCAGCCGCTCGTCGATGGGAAGCGTGTACTCCGTGCTGTCCGCAGCCTTGAGCACCAGTCGTGTGCCGTCGTTGGAGACGGCCACGACACGCAGTTCGGGCATGGGGACCTCCCGGGTGGTGCCTGCCGACGTCACGTGCGTCGCTGCTTCCGCTAGTCGAGTGTGGCCTGCCCGGGTGCAGCCTGCCACAACATTGCCGTGTTGCCCGGCGTGTCGGGCGTGAGCCCTTGATCGCCGGTATGACACGGTGACCTATTCTGCAACAGAAAGTGACCTCTGGTCACCTCATGTAGCCAGTCTCCGTGCGATGCCGTGGCGCCGCCGGATCGAGTGCCTCCTTCGGCCCCCTCCCGAAGATCCCGGACACCCGTACGGGAGTCCGGCCCCAGGGCTCGCCACAGTACTCCATTCGGGCCACGAGGGTGGACCGCCGCGCCGCCGAAGTTCTCGTGAGGTGCGGGAGTTGGGTCACCGGGCCGGGGGTGGTGCGCCCCGCGCTCGTGTCCTGCTTCACAGAATCCCCGGAAGCGGAACTATTCACTTCGCTCAAATGTCCCTTCCTGTTGCATGGTGGGAGAGATGTCAATCAAGGGCTGGAAATGGTGCAGAAGCCGGAAAGTGACACAGAACCCAGAGAAAGGCGCATAGATCTGAGCCTGCCGCAGGTCGCGGGCAGTGCCGTGGCAGCGGTCGCGGCGGCGGTGGCGGCCTCCCAGCTGGGCGTGTACGGGACGATCCTCGGCGCCGGAGTGATGAGCGTCGTCGCCACCTGCGGAGGCTCGGTCTTCCAGCACTTCTTCCGGCGCACGGGGGAGCAGATCCGCGAGGTCACGGTCCATGTGAAGCACCCGGGCCGCGAGGTGACGGTGCATACCCGCGAGACGAACGGCGCGCGTAGGGCCGGCGGGACGCGGCTGCCGCGGGCCAGGACCCCGGCCGGTACCCGCCTCGGAACGCCGGACGCCCCGGACGCCCCGGACGCCACCACCGTGCTGCCCGCCATGGACGCCACGACCGTGCTGCGCCGGGTGGACGCCGAGGTCCCGCCGCCCGCCCCGGCCGACGATCCGGACCGTACGCGTCTGCTGCGGCCGGTCGACGCGACCCAGCTGCTCACCACGGCACGTCCGGACCCGGACGAGGAGTTCTCCGAAGCCAGCACGCACGGCACCCGGATCCGCGGCTGGAAGCGCTCCGCGCTCGGCGCGGCGGTGGTCTTCGTCCTCACGATGGCCGGAATCACCACGTTCGAGCTGCTCTCCGGCAACGACCTGAGCGGGGGCAGCGGGACGACCGTCGGCTCCGTGGTGCGCGGCGGGGAGCGGAGTTCCGGGTCGAACGATCCGGCGCCGTCCACCACCACCGGCCCCGACCGGAAGCAGACGCCCGGTCAGGAGAACGGCGCGACGCCCGGTACGGACCCGCAGGGCGGCGCCGGCCGGAGCCCGGCCGCCGGCGAGGGCGGTGCCTCCTCGGCCGACCCGACGCCCGGCCCCACGAAGTCCGGCAGCACCGGTGACCGTACGAGCCCGTCCCCGGCGGCCACTCCTTCCCCGTCGGCACCCGCCGACGGCGCCACCACCGGCACGGACCCCGCGGGCGAGGCCCCGGCACAGGGCGACGGCGCCACCGCCGGCACCGACACCGGACAGTGACGAACGGCCCCGCAGGACCCGGATACGTGCGACCGGGACCTGCGGGGCCGTCGGGTGCCCGGCGGACCTACTCGCCCAGGACCCGGCGCAGGTAGTCGTTGCCGAAGAGCCGGTCCGGGTCGAGCCGGTCGCGTACGGCGGTGAACTCGCCGAACCGCGGGTACACCCCGGCGAGGTACTCGGCGTCACGGGTGTTGACCTTGCCCCAGTGCGGGCGGCCGCCATGGGCGGTCATGATCCGCTCGACCGCCGTGAAGTACGCCTGGTAGGGCGTGCCCTTGTAGAGATGGACGGCGATGTACGCGCTGTCGCGGCCCGAGGCCGTGGAGAGCGCGATGTCGTCCGCGGGGGCGGTACGGACCTCCACCGGGAAGCTGATCCGAAGCGGCGAACGCTCGACCATCGCCTTCACCTCGCGCAGCGCCTCCACGGCGGCCCCGCGCGGCAGCGCGTACTCCATCTCCACGAAGCGGACCCGGCGCGGGCTCGTGAAGACCTTGTACGGGATGTCGGTGTACGTGCGGGCCGACAGGGCACGGCTGGAGAGCTTGGCGATCGAGGGAATGGTGGCGGGCACCGCCCGGCCGAGCGAACAGGCCACCTGGAAGATCCCGTTGGAGAGGAGCTCGTCCTCGACCCAGCCGCTGACCCTTCCGGGCGGGGCGGCGGGGCCGGCGCTGCGGTTGTTGCGCTTGGTGTTGCAGTTGCCGGTGTGCGGGAACCAGTAGAACTCGAAGTGCTCGTTCTCCGCGACCAGCTCGTCGAAGTCGCCCAGGACCCGGTCGAAGGTCATCGGCTCCTCACGGGCCGTCAGCAGGAAGACCGGCTCCACGGCGAAGGTGATCGCCGTGACGACACCCAGTGCGCCGAGCCCGATCCGGGCGACGGCGAAGACGTCCGCGTTCTCCTTCTCCGAACAGGTCAGCACCGTGCCGTCGGCGGTGACCAGTTCGAGGGCGCGGATCTGCGCGGATATGGACGCCGAGTCACGGCCGGTGCCGTGGGTGCCGGTCGAGGTGGCGCCCGCCACCGTCTGCTCCATGATGTCGCCCATGTTGGTGAGCGAGAGGCCCTCGCGGGCCAGGGCGGTGTTCAGCCGCTTCAGCGGGGTGCCGGCCTCGACGGTCACCGTCATCGCCTCGCGGTCGATGTTCCGGATGCCGGTGAGCAGGTCCGGGCGGATCAGCACGCCGTCGGTGGCCGCCGTCGCGGTGAAGGAGTGACCGGTGCCCACCGGCTTCACCCGCAGACCGTCCTCGGACGCGCGGCGAAGCACCTCGGCGAGCTCCGGTACGGAGGCCGGGGACACGGCCCGTACCGGCCGGGCGGTGACGTTTCCCGCCCAGTTACGCCACGCGTTCGTCGTCGTCCGTGCGTCGGTCATCTTCCGCGCGCCCTTCCATGAGAACCGGCCCGCTGAGCCGGCGATACCCCAGGAACGCCACCGCGGCCGCGAGCGCTCCCGCCGCGACGGGCACCGCGTACCCCGCCTCCGCTCCCGACGCGTCGACCACCCAGCCGGCGGCCGAGGAGCCGAGCGCCACCCCGACGGCGAGCCCGGTGCTGGTCCAGGTCATGCCCTCGGTCAGTTCGGTGCGCGGTACGTGCTGTTCGACGAGGGCCATGGTGGTGACCATCGTCGGTGCGATGGCGAGACCCGCGACAAAGAGCGCCACGGCCAGGAACGGCAGGTTCCCGGCCAGTTGGAGGGGGATCATACTCACGGCCATCGCGCACACGCCCACCAGCCACCTGGTGGACGCCTTCCGCTTCAGACGCAGCAGGCCGAAGACCGCTCCGGCCAGGCAGGATCCCAGCGCGTACACAGCCAGCACGAGGCTTGCCGCGGCCTTGTGGCCCCGCTCCTCGGCGAAGGCCACCGTCACCACGTCGATCGACCCGAAGATCGCACCGGTGGCCACGAACGTCACCACGAGCACCTGGAGCCCCCGCGAGCGCAGCGCGGAACCGCCGGTGTGCTCCCGGCGCGGATGCGGAACGGGCTCGGTGGACCGCTGCGCGGTCAGCCAGACCACACCGACCAGCAGGAACCCGGCCGCCAGGAGCGGCCCGGCCTCCGGGAACCAGGCGGTGGACAGACCGATCGAGATGATCGGCCCGAAGATGAAGCACACCTCGTCGACGATCGACTCCCACGCGTACGCGGTGTGCAGCTGCCGCGGCGAACCGCGGTAGATCTCCGCCCAGCGGGCCCGGATCATCGAGCCCACGCTGGGCACGCAGCCGGCGCCCGCCGCGAAGACGAAGAGCGTCCAGTCGGCCAGCCGCTGCTGCGCGCAGACCAGCAGCCCGGCCACCGCCGTCAGCGCGACCAGGGTCGCGGGACGCAGGACCCGACGCTGTCCGTGCCGGTCGACGAGCCGGGAGATCAGCGGCCCGATCACCGCCGCGGACATCGCCAGCGTCGCGGAGAGCGCGCCGGCCAGCCCGTAGCGGCCGGTGAGCTGGGAAATCATGGTCACCACACCGATGCCCATCATGGACAGCGGCATCCGGCCGAGGAATCCGGCCGCCGAGAACCCCTTGGTGCCGGGGACGGCGAATATCGCGCGGTAGGGACTGGGCAAGGAGAGCTCCGGAACAGCGTGATCGCACACGCCTGTAATACATGAACGTAACCGATACAGCTTACGGTCGGGGCATTCGGCCCGACACCGGGGTGGGCCCGGGAGCCGATGTCGGTGGGAGGGCCGTCCGCGGCGGGTGGCAGGATCGTCGTCATGTCCGATCTGCGCGATCCCGCTCCCTACGACGCCCTGCTGCTGCTCTCCTTCGGCGGCCCCGAAGGCCCGGACGACGTGGTCCCGTTCCTGGCGAACGTGACCCGCGGCCGGGGCATCCCCGAGGAGCGGCTGAAGGAGGTGGGCAAGCACTACTTCCTGTTCGGTGGCGTCAGCCCGATCAACGCCCAGAACAGGGCCCTGCTGGACGCCCTGCGCAAGGACTTCGACGGGCACGGGCTGGACCTGCCGGTGTACTGGGGCAACCGCAACTGGGCGCCGTACCTCACCGACACCCTGCGTGAGATGACCGGGGCCGGGCACCGCCGCATCGCGGTCCTCGCCACCAGCGCCTACGCCTCGTACTCCGGCTGCCGGCAGTACCGCGAGAACCTCGCCGAGTCACTGGCCGCCCTGGAGGCGGAGGGGCTGCCGGTGCCCCGGGTGGACAAGCTCCGGCACTACTTCAACCACCCCGGATTCGTGACCCCCATGGTGGACGGCGTCCTCGCCTCCCTGGCCGACCTCCCCGAGGACGTACGCGCCGGGGCGCACCTCGCCTTCACCACGCACTCCATCCCCACCTCCGCCGCCGACACCTCCGGCCCCGTCGAGGCGCACGGCGACGGCGGCGCGTATGTCGCCGAGCACCTCGACGTCGCCCGGCTGATCGTCGACGCGGTGCGCGAGGAGACCGGCGTCGAGTACCCCTGGCGGCTCGTCTACCAGTCGCGCAGCGGCGCCCCGCACATCCCCTGGCTGGAGCCCGACATCTGCGACCACCTGGAGGCGCTGCACGCCGACGGTGTGCCCGCCGTGGTGATGGCCCCCATCGGCTTCGTCTCGGACCACATGGAGGTCCTGTACGACCTCGACACGGAGGCCACCGCGAAGGCCGCCGAGCTGGGCCTGCCGGTGCGCCGGTCGGCCACCGTCGGCGCCGACCCGCGCTTCGCCGCCGCCGTGCGCGACCTGGTGCTGGAGCGCGCCGCCACCGAGCGGGGAGAGGCCGGCCGGCGGTGTGCGCTGGGCTCGCTCGGGCCGGGCCACGACCTCTGTCCGGTCGGCTGCTGCCCGGCCCGGGCCCTCAAGCCCGCCGCCGCGGGCGCCGACAGCCCCTACGCGTAAGAGCCCCTGCGCCCCCCCACGAACCCCTGGAGAGCCGTGACCGACCCGAACCTGTCCGAACTGCTCGCCCTCGCCCTGGAGGCCGCCTCACGGGCCGGCGCGCTGCTCCGTGACGGCCGCCCGGCCGATCTGGGAGTGGCCGCGACCAAGTCCAGCCCGATCGACGTCGTCACCGAGATGGACATCGCCGCCGAGAAGCTGATCACCGGCTTCCTCAGCGAGCGCCGCCCGCAGGACGGATTCCTCGGCGAGGAGGGGGCCAGCGCCGAGGGCAGCAGCGGGATCCGCTGGGTCGTCGACCCCCTCGACGGCACCGTGAACTACCTGTACGGGCTGCCCACCTGGGCCGTGTCCATCGCCGCCGAACGGGACGGTGTGCGGGTCGTGGGCGTCGTGGCGGCCCCGATGCGCCGCGAGACCTACCGGGCGGTGCTCGGCGGCGGCGCGTACGTGGAGGGCGGCGCGTACGGCGACGGCACCGCGCTGCGCTGCCGGCCCGCGCCGCCGCTCGACCAGGCACTCGTCTCGACCGGTTTCAACTACGTCAGTGACGTCCGTGCGCACCAGGCGGACGTGGCCGGGAAGCTGATCCCGCGGCTCCGTGACATCCGCCGCGGCGGCTCCGCCGCCGTGGACCTCTGCGATGTGGCCGCGGGCCGCCTCGACGGCTACTACGAGCGCGGGCTCCACCCCTGGGACCTGGCGGCCGGCGACCTCATCGCCCGCGAGGCGGGCGCGCTCACCGGCGGGCGGCCCGGGCTGCCCGCCGACGGTGATCTGACGGTCGCCGCGACGCCGGGCGTCTTCGAGCCGCTCCAGGCGCTCCTGAACGAGTTCGGCGCCTGGCACGACTGAAAGCAGGCCGGCCCGGTACGCGGGAAGGGCCCCCGACGCCGGTGACGGCATCGGGGGCCCTTCGTGCCGATGTGCTCAGACGCTGGTGGCGCCGATCTCGACGCCGTGCTCGGCGGCGAGGCGGTGCAGGTCGTCCAGCTCGCCCTGCTCGACATCCGCGAGGAAGTCGTCGCCGGTCTCCCGAGCTCTCGTGAGGTCGTACTCGGTGCTCTTGATCCGCTGCAGCAGGCCTGCGGTGAAAGCGTCCATAATGCGCCCCCTCATCGTGGGTCGGTGGCACGGGGGTGTGCCCGGGGTTTCCCTCCGCACGGAGGCGGTAGGGCGGGTGATCACGCGCTCTCCGGGGACGGAGTGGCCAGTGGTACGCCACATTCAAGGCGTGATCTCGGGTGTGAATTCGTCCTCCCCGGGCCCGAACCCGGGGAAACCTCAACTGGCCCGAAAACCCGGTGAATTCTGCCGAGCCCCAGGTCGCGGCGCGTCGTCTTACCGCCGGTTTATGCGCGTTGCGGGCAGGATGGAGCCGCACAGACCTGTGCCGACGGGTGTCCGGATCACGGACCGTGGGCACTTTGGGACGTTCTGAAGTTTCCACCCGGATTTCTGTAGGTTTCTAAGGAAGGACAGCGCCGTGCGCGTACTCGTCGTGGAGGACGAGCAGCTGCTCGCCGATGCGGTGGCCACCGGATTGCGCCGGGAGGCCATGGCCGTCGATGTCGTGTACGACGGCGCGGCGGCCCTGGAGCGCATCGAGGTCAACGACTACGACGTCGTGGTGCTCGACCGGGACCTCCCCCTGGTCCACGGCGACGACGTCTGCCGGCGGATCGTCGAGCTGGGCATGCCCACCCGGGTGCTGATGCTCACCGCGTCCGGCGACGTCAGCGACCGCGTCGAGGGCCTGGAGCTGGGGGCCGACGACTATCTGCCCAAGCCCTTCGCCTTCAGCGAGCTGACCGCACGGGTGCGGGCGCTCGGCCGGCGCACCACGGTGGCCCTGCCGCCCGTCCTGGAGCGGGCCGGGATCAAGCTCGACCCCAACCGGCGCGAGGTCTTCCGGGGCGAGACGGAGGTCCAGCTCGCACCCAAGGAGTTCGCCGTGCTGGAGGTCCTGATGCGCAGCGAGGGCGCGGTCGTCTCGGCCGAGCAGCTGCTGGAGAAGGCCTGGGACGAGAACACCGACCCGTTCACCAATGTCGTCCGGGTGACCGTCATGACGCTGCGCCGGAAACTCGGCGAGCCGCCGGTCATCGTCACCGTGCCCGGTTCCGGCTACCGGATCTGACGGCCGTGCCCACCGCCCCCGCGCCGCCGACGGCGCCTCCGAAGCCCACCTGGGAGCCCAAACAGCAGGAGCCTCCCTACTGGCTGCGCCCGACCATCCGGATAAGGCTCACGCTGCTCTACGGCGGCATGTTCCTGATCGCCGGGATCCTACTGCTCTCGATCATCTACATGCTGGCCGCGCAGGCCCTGCACGTGGGCAGCGAGCTGCCGTTCAAGATCGTCAACGGGCAGGTCACCAGCGATGTCTGCAACCTGCCCGAGAAGGCGTCTCCGGACTCCTTCAACGCGGCGATGAACTCCTGCGTCAACCACCAGCGGCAGCAGGCGCTCGACACGCTCCTGAACCGCTCGCTGCTGGCCCTGGTGGGCCTGAGCGTCATCGCCTTCGCCTTCGGTTACGCGATGGCCGGACGCGTGCTCTCGCCGCTGGGCCGGATCACCCGCACCGCCCGCAGGGTGGCCGGAACCGATCTGTCCCGCCGGATCGAGCTGGACGGCCCCGACGACGAGCTGAAGGAGCTCGCCGACACCTTCGACGAGATGCTCGACCGCCTGGAGCGGGCCTTCACCGCCCAGCAGCGGTTCGTCGGCAACGCCTCGCACGAGCTGCGCACCCCGCTCGCGATCAACCGCACGCTCCTGGAGGTCCACCTGTCCGACCCCCAGGCCCCGCCGGAGCTGAAACAGCTCGGCAAGACCCTGCTGGCCACCAACGAGCGCAGCGAGCAGCTGGTCGAGGGCCTGCTGCTGCTGGCCCGCAGCGACAACCAGATCGTCGAGCGCAAGCCGGTCGACCTGGAGGAGGTGGCCTCGCGTGCGATCGACCAGACGCGCGGCGAGGCCGAGGAGCGCGGCGTGGAGATCCGCGGCGAGCGGACCCCCGCCGTCGTCCAGGGCAACGGGGTCCTGCTGGAGCGGATCGCGCTGAACCTCGTACAGAACGCCGTGCGCTACAACGTTCCCGAGGGGGGCTGGGTGGAGGTCGACACCGAGCTCCGGGGCGGCCAGGCCCTGCTGGTCGTCTCGAACACCGGCCCCGTGGTGCCGGCGTACGAGATCGACAACCTCTTCGAGCCCTTCAGACGGCTGCGTACGGAGCGAACGGGCAGCGACAAGGGGGTCGGGCTCGGCCTGTCGATCGCGCGCTCCGTGGCGCGCGCTCACGGCGGCCGTATCATCGCGGAGCCCCGTGAAGGCGGTGGTCTTGTGATGCGCGTCTCACTGCCCGTCTGAGAGGCCGGTCGGAGCGATCCGGGCACGAATTAGTTTGTTCGCTTTGAGCGGAATTTTCGGGACCTGCTCCCAGATCTTCCGTGTGTGATCGATCACAGGAGCGAATTTCTTGCAGTCAACGCTCCGTGATCAGGCGCTCCACCGGAAAACCCGCAAAAGTCGGGGTTTTCGGGGCCCGATATCACGGGAAGTACACGGGGTGGCGCCCGTGAAGAGCGACACCGGGACCGTGTACGGTCCCCATCGCCACCCAAGCCGGCCACTCCCGAGCGGCCCTTTTGGGTGTCGATTGAGTAACAGACCTTGATGTGAGGCAAAATCTCCGCCTCGGGTCGGGCACAAGTCCGGCCTCTCACGCGTTACGTGCGCTGAGACACCGCAGACACCCAGAGGGGGAGAGCGACATGGCAACGGATTACGACACCCCACGCAAGACCGACGACGACGTCGATCAGGACAGCCTTGAGGAACTCAAGGCTCGCCGGAGCGACAAGACGGCGTCCGCCGTCGACGTCGACGAATTCGACGCGGCCGAAGGACTGGAGCTGCCCGGCGCAGACCTGTCCAACGAAGAGCTGGCCGTCAGGGTCCTGCCCAAGCAGGCCGACGAGTTCACGTGCATGAGCTGCTTCCTCGTGCACCACAGGAGCCAGCTGGCACGCGAGAAGAACGGCCAGCCGATCTGCCGCGACTGCGACTAGGTCGCACCGACCGTGGCAGGCGACACACCGTTCCGGAAGCGGCGCTTGCGGCGCAAGAGGTCGTCGGAGGCGAATCAGGGCGGCACAGGCCCGGCAGAAGGCGTGACAGCGCCTGCCGAGCGGTCCGCCCTGCCACCCTCTCCGGGCGAGCGGGACGACGAGCGGGGCCGGTCGGCCTCGCTCGAAGAAGTGATCGCGGCGATCGAGGAAGTCGACGCGGCCTATGGGGCCGGACAGGTCGACAGGACGGAGCCCGTGACCGGGGCAGGCCGTCCGGGTTCAGTGAAACGGGGCGTACGCAAGGGCGGGGAGAGCGCCAGGGCGGCGATCGGTCATATCGCCGACCTGATCATCGAGAACGCTCCCCGCGTCCCTGTGCGCGATCTC
Organism: Streptomyces sp. CLV115; assembly: GCF_038448545.1. Lineage (NCBI taxonomy): Bacteria > Bacillati > Actinomycetota > Actinomycetes > Kitasatosporales > Streptomycetaceae > Streptomyces > Streptomyces sp. CLV115. The sequence continues at coordinate 18,777 of NZ_JBCEWQ010000087.1, read as the reverse complement.
GCCACCCTGCGCAAGCAGTTCCCCGGGCTCGGCCCGGAGGAGCTCGCCGACAAGCTCATCGCGGGCGCGAGCAAGGGCACCGCCACCGTCGGTGCCGGAATCGGCGCGGCGGCGATGCTGCCCGTACCGCCCGCCATGCTCGCCGAGCTGGCGACGGAGATCACCGGTGTGGCCGCGATCGAGATGAAGCTCGTCGCCGAGCTGCACGAGGTCTACGGGCTGCGCCCGCCGGGCGGGCTCGGCCGGCGCTCCACCGCCTACCTCACGTCCTGGACGCAGGAGCGCGGCATCGACGTCGCCCACCCCACGACGGTGAACGCGGCGCTGGGCGGCCAGATGAAACGCGAACTGCGCCAGCAGATCATGAAGCGCATGGTGCGCGACCTGCCGAACCTGGTCCCGTTCATGGTCGGCGCCGCCGTCGGCGCGGTGATGAACCGGCGCGACACCAGAAAGCTCGCCGAACGGGTCAGGAAGGACCTGCGCAAGCGCCAGATCCCCTGGGACCGGCTCCCCGAGCTGCCGCCGCTGGAGCGGCAGGTGGGCCCGTACCGGGCAGTCCCGGGCGAGCTGGAGCCCTAGGGCCTGTGAACGGCCCTGACGGCCCGCGAAGGGGCCGCCGCCGCCCGCGAAGGGGCCGCCGCCGTTTTCTCCCCGCCCGATCAGGTGCGCACGGCCGTGAGGGCGGCCACCAGGGCCTGCGGCTCGCGGGTCGAGAGATAGACGTACGGGGTCGGGTCCTGCGGGTCGGTGACCTCCACCCGGACCGCCGTCGGGATGTAGCTGCGCAGCAGCATGAACGCCCGGGTGTCCGCCTTGTACGAGCGCCACGCGCGCGCCTCCTCCCCGTCCAGCACCTCGGCCTCGCCGAGCGCCGTCACGGGGATCCGCGCGTCACCGGCGACCAGGGCGCCCGCCACGACCCGGATCCTGGCCGAGCCGTAGGAGCTCACCGTGACCGCCGACAGGGCCGTGCCGCCCACCAGGCCGGCCAGCATTGGCAGGGTGCCGAGCGGCAGCAGCATCAGCGCGCAGGCGATGCCGACCAGGAAGGCGATGAGCCACCACGAACGGGGTGCGGTGAGTCGTTCGTCGAAAGGCGGGGTGGAAGGCTGCATGAACCCAAGCTTGGCACGGCGCGACCCGCGGGTAGCCGCGCGGGTAAGGTCTGCGCCTGTGAGTGGAACATCTGCGGCTCTGAAGCCCCCGGCCGACGCGGTGAGACCGGTCCGGCACCCCGAAGCCCCGGCCCCCGGCGAACTCCTCGGCGCGCACTACGAACACTGTTTCGGCTGCGGCGAAGGACAACAGCACGGGCTGCACCTCCAGGCGCGGGCCGGCGACGGTCTCAGCGTCACCGCCGAGTTCACCGTGCAGGCCGCCCACCAGGGCGCCCCGGGGCTCGCGCACGGCGGCATCCTGACCACCGCGCTGGACGAGACGCTCGGCTCGCTCAACTGGCTCCTGCGGGTGATCGCCGTGACCGGACGGCTGGAGACCGACTTCGTGCGCCCGGTGCCGGTGGACACCGTGCTGCACCTCGACGCCGAGATCACCGCGGTGCACGGCCGGAAGATCTACTCCCGGGCGACCGGCCGGATCGGTGGCCCGGACGGGCCCGTGGCGGTCCGGGCCGAAGCCCTCTTCATCGAGGTCAAGGTCGACCACTTCATCGAGAACGGCCGCCCGGCCGAGATCGAGGCGGCGATGGCCGACCCGGACCAGGTCAGGCGTGCCCGTGCCTTCGAGGTGAACCCCTGATGCGCCGGCCCGTGGACGTACTCATCCGCCGGGTCGACCCGGACGTGCCGATTCCGGCCTATGGGCACCCGGGCGACGCCGGGGCGGACCTGGTGACCACCGAGGCCGTCGAACTCGCCCCCGGCGAGCGGGCGGTGCTGCCCACCGGGGTGTCGATCGCGCTGCCCGACGGGTACGCCGCGTTCGTGCACCCGCGCTCCGGGCTCGCCGCGCGCTGCGGAGTCGCCCTGGTGAATGCCCCGGGGACGGTTGATGCCGGGTACCGTGGAGAGATCAAGGTGATCGTCATCAACCTCGACCCGCGAGAGCCGGTGCGGTTCGAGCGGTTCGACCGGATTGCCCAACTGGTCGTCCAGCAGGTCGAGAAGGTGCGCTTCCACGAGGTGGCTCAGCTGCCGGGCTCGGCCCGCGGCGAGGGAGGCTTCGGATCCACCGGAGGGCATGCCTCCGGTGATGTCGATGGCGTCAGGGGCGGGAACACCCAGGGCGGTAACAGCTACGCTTCGGTCGTACCCGACCGGGAAGGACAGTGACGTGTTCGGACGTCGCAAGAAGAGTGGTTCCGCCGAGGACGTGGCGGACGAAGCGCGCGAGGCCGAGCAGGTCGTCGACGAGCTCGATGACACCGACGGCGCCGACAGCGGCCCGCGTCGGGTGAACCTCCCGCCGGCACCGCGACCGGACGGGCCGTGGGACGTCTCCGAGGTCTCCCAGCCCGGCGAGGGCCGGGTCGACCTGGGCGGCATCTTCGTGCCCGGCGTCGAGGGCATGGAGCTGCGCGTCGAGGTGGCCGGTGACGCCATCGTCGCCGCGACCGTGGTGCTGCGCGACAGCGCCGTCCAGCTCCAGGCCTTCGCAGCCCCCAAGAAGGAGGGCATCTGGGGCGAGGTCCGCGAGGAGATCGCCTCCGGCATCACCCAGCAGGGCGGGATCATCGACGAGGTCGAGGGCCCGCTGGGCTGGGAGCTGCGTGCCCAGGTCCCCGTACAGCTCCCGGACGGGACGAACGGCGTGCAGCTGGTGCGCTTCGTCGGCGTCGACGGGCCCCGCTGGTTCCTGCGCGGAGTGATCTCCGGCCAGGGCGCCGTGCAGCCGGAGGCGGCCGGGCTGCTGGAGACGATCTTCCGGGACACCGTGGTGGTCCGGGGCGAGGGCCCCATGGCGCCGCGCGACCCGATCGTCCTCAAGCTGCCCAACGATGCCCAGATGGTCCCCGAAGGGGTCCAGCAGGAGAGCCAGGAGAGCTCGAAGTTCTCCGGCGGCATGGGCCAGCTCCAGCGCGGACCCGAGATCACCGAGGTGCGCTGAGCGGATCCGGGCAGCCGCCCGGCACAGCTTCGGCCGGTGGGCCGTATCCCCTTGTGAGGGGGTGCGGCCCACCGGCCGTTTCCGTGGCCGGGGCGGTTTCCGGACAGCGTGCGAAGGGGCGCGCGTATGGGGCGCGTATGGGGCACGTATGTGCGCCGTCAAGGGCCCGACGTTCCCCGTAAGGAAGCCATCAACGCAGGCCAGAAGGGTCGCGGCGGGAGGTTTGCTCAAGAGGTCCGAGAAATCCGTACCTCATCTAGGAGCACACGATGGCCGATGTGGCCTTCGTCGTCACCACGATCGCGGTCTTCGCGCTGGTGGCTCTCGTCGCCAAGGGGGTGGCGAAGCTGTGACTGCCGAGAACATCGTCGGTCTGATAGTGGCCGTCGCCCTGCTGGGCTACCTCGTCCTCGCCCTTCTGTACCCGGAGAGGTTCTGAGCGCGATATGAGCCCCGTCCTCGCCGGTGTGCTCCAGGTCCTCGCGCTCGTGGTGGCGCTGGGGCTGGCGTACCGTCCGCTCGGCGACCACATGGCCGGCGTCTACTCCTCGACCAGGCACCTCCGGGTCGAGAAATGGATGTACAAGGCCGTGGGCGCCGACCCCGACCGGCAGATGCGCTGGCCCGCGTATCTGCGCGGGGTGCTCGCCTTCTCCGCGGTGAGCGTCCTCTTCCTCTATCTGCTGCAGCGGCTGCAAGGGTCGCTGCCCGGTTCGCTCGGCTTCGCCTCGATCGATCCGGACCAGGCGTTCAACACGGCGGCGTCGTTCGTCGCCAACACCAACTGGCAGTCGTACTACGGCGAACAGGCCATGGGCCACGTCGTGCAGACCGGCGGCCTGGCGGTGCAGAACTTCGTCTCGGCCGCCGTCGGCATGGCCGTGGCAGTGGCCCTCGTACGCGGCTTCGCACGCTCCCGCACCGGTGAACTCGGCAACTTCTGGGCCGACCTGGTCCGGGGGGTCGTACGCATCCTGCTGCCGATAGCCGTGGTCGGCGCGCTGCTGCTGGTTGCCTGCGGAGCGATCCAGAACTTCGCCGGCATCCACGAGGTCGGGCAGTTCATGGGCGGCTCGCAGCAGTGGAACGGCGGCGCCGTGGCCTCCCAGGAGGCCATCAAGGAGCTGGGCACGAACGGCGGCGGCTACTTCAACGCCAACTCGGCCCACCCGTTCGAGAACCCCAACGGGCTGTCCAACCTGCTGGAGATCTTCCTGATCCTGGTCATTCCCTTCGCGATGACGCGGACCTTCGGCCGCATGGTCGGCTCGCTCAAGCAGGGTTACGCGATCCTCGCGACGATGGGTGTCATCTGGCTGGGCTTCACCACCCTGATGATGTGGACCGAATTCGCCCACCACGGGCCCGCGTTCGAGATCGCGGGCGGGGCGATGGAGGGCAAGGAGACCCGGTTCGGGATCGCCGGCTCGTCGATCTTCGCGGTGGCCACGACGCTCACCTCCACCGGTGCGGTGAACTCCTTCCACGACTCGTACACGGGATTCGGCGGCGGGATCGCGATGCTGGGCATGCAGCTCGGCGAGATCGCGCCCGGAGGTGTCGGTTCCGGCCTCTACGGCATGCTCGTCATGGCGATCATCGCGGTGTTCATCGCCGGGCTGATGGTCGGCCGCACGCCGGAGTACCTGGGGAAGAAGATCGGCACCCGGGAGATCAAGCTCGCGGCCTGCTACATCCTCATCACCCCGGCGCTGGTACTCTGCTTCACCGCCGCCGCGATGGCGCTGCCCACCCCGCCCCACTCGATGGCCAACACCGGCGCACACGGATTCTCCGAGATCCTCTACGCCTACACCTCGGGCGCGAACAACAACGGTTCGGCGTTCGCCGGGCTCAACGCGGACACCCAGTGGTTCAACACCACGATCGGTCTCGCGATGCTGCTCGGCCGCTTCCTGCCGATGGTGTTCATCCTGGCGCTGGCCGGCTCGCTCGCCGAGCAGAAGCCCGTACCGGCGACCGTGGGAACCCTGGGCACGCACAAGCCGCTGTTCAGCGGACTGCTGGTCGGCACGATCCTGATCATCACCGGGCTGACCTTCTTCCCGGCCCTGGCGCTGGGGCCGCTGGCCGAGGGGCTGGCGTCATGACCACTCGTACGGAGCAAGAGGACTCGATGTCCACTGTCACCCCCACCCGGGCACCGCATCAGGACGCGCCCACGGGTCACCAGAGCGAAGGACGCGTCGGCGTCGGCCTGTTCGACCCCGCGCAGCTGATCCGGTCCTTCCCCGACGCCGTACGCAAGCTCGACCCCCGGGTGATGGTCAAGTCCCCGGTCATGTTCGTCGTGCTGATCGGTTCGGTGTTCACCACCGTGCTGGCGTGCCTGAATCCGGGGGAGTGGTTCGGCTGGGCGATCGCGGTCTGGCTCTGGCTGACCACGATCTTCGCCAATCTGGCGGAGGCGGTCGCCGAGGGCCGCGGCAAGGCGCAGGCCGACACCCTGCGCAAGGCCAAGACCGACACCGTCGCCCGCAGGGTCATCGGCTCCAACGAGGAGCGGGTGCCCGGCACCGAACTCCGCGTCGGCGACCTGGTGGTCTGCGAGGCCGGTGACATCATCCCCGGCGACGGAGACGTCGTCGAGGGCGTCGCGAGCGTCGACGAGTCCGCCATCACCGGCGAGTCCGCGCCCGTCATCCGGGAGTCCGGCGGCGACCGGTCGGCCGTCACCGGAGGCACGAAGGTGCTCTCCGACCGGATCGTCGTCAAGATCACCACCAAGCCCGGCGAGACGTTCATCGACCGGATGATCGCCCTGGTCGAGGGCGCCGCCCGGCAGAAGACGCCCAACGAGATCGCGCTGAACATCCTTCTCGCGTCCCTCACCGTCGTCTTCCTGCTCGCCGTCGTCACCCTCCAGCCCTTCGCGATGTACGCCGGGCAGAAGCAGTCGATGATCGTGCTGACCGCGCTGCTGGTCTGTCTGATCCCGACGACGATCGGCGCACTGCTCTCCGCGATCGGCATCGCCGGCATGGACCGGCTGGTGCAGCGCAACGTCCTCGCCATGTCGGGGCGGGCCGTCGAGGCCGCCGGAGACGTCTCGACGCTGCTGCTCGACAAGACCGGCACCATCACGCTCGGCAACCGGCAGGCCGCCGAGTTCGTACCCGTCAAGGGCACCACCGAGGCCGAACTGGCCGACGCCGCCCAGCTCTCCTCGCTGGCCGACGAGACGCCCGAGGGCCGCTCGATCGTCGTGCTCGCCAAGGAGAAGTACGGGCTGCGCGAACGCCACCAGGGCGAGCTGCGGCAGGCCGAGTGGGTCGCCTTCACCGCCCAGACGCGCATGTCCGGCGTCGATGTGGACGGGCACAGGGTCCGCAAGGGCGCCACCGGTTCGGTCGTCGCCTGGGTCGAGGAGCGCGGCGGCACCGTCGCACCGGACGCGAAGGCGCTCACCGCCACGATCTCCGAGGCGGGCGGCACACCGCTGCTGGTGGCCCTGGAGGACGAGCGGGGGGCGCGGGTCCTCGGCGTCATCCACCTCAAGGACGTCGTCAAGGAGGGCATGCGGGAGCGGTTCGACGAGCTGCGCAGGATGGGCATCCGCACGGTCATGATCACCGGCGACAACCCGCTGACCGCGAAGGCCATCGCCGAGGAGGCCGGCGTCGACGACTTCCTCGCCGAGGCCACGCCCGAGGACAAGATGGCCCTCATCAAGCGGGAGCAGGCGGGCGGCAAGCTCGTCGCGATGACCGGGGACGGCACGAACGACGCCCCCGCGCTCGCCCAGGCGGACGTCGGCGTGGCCATGAACACCGGCACCTCGGCCGCCAAGGAGGCCGGGAACATGGTGGACCTGGACTCCAACCCCACGAAGCTGATCGAGATCGTCGAGATCGGCAAGCAGCTGCTCATCACCCGCGGTGCGCTGACGACGTTCTCGATCGCCAACGACGTCGCGAAGTACTTCGCGATCATCCCCGCGATGTTCGCGGTGGTCTATCCCGGCCTGGACAAGCTGAACGTCATGCAGCTGTCCTCGCCCCAGTCCGCGATCCTGTCGGCCGTCGTCTTCAACGCGCTGATCATCGTCGCGCTGGTGCCGCTCGCCCTGAAGGGCGTGCGCTACCGGCCCAGCAGCGCCGACTCGATGCTCCGGCGCAACCTCGGGATCTACGGACTCGGAGGCCTGGTCGCCCCGTTCATCGGCATCAAGATCATCGACATGGTCATCTCCCTCGTACCCGGGCTGAACTGAATCCAGGAAACGGCTGACTCGCCATGAACAACTCCGTAGGAAACACCGCCCGGCTGCTCTGGGCCGGGCTGCGGGCCCTGCTCGTCCTCACCGTCGTCTGCGGCGTGCTCTACCCGCTCGCCGTCACCGGCGTCGCCCAGGGTGTCTTCCCCCACCAGGCCAATGGCTCCGAGATGTCCGCGAACGGCAGGGTCGTCGGCTCCGAACTCATCGGCCAGCGCTACGACCTGCCGCTGAAGAAGGGGCAGGAGACCGCGGCCCCGGACCTCAGGTGGTTCCAGCCGCGCCCCTCCAACGGCCTGGGCAGCAACAGCGTCAACACCCAGTACAAGCTGATCCTCTCCGGCGCGACCAACCGCGCCGGAGACAGCAAGGAGCTGATCGACTGGGTGAGGACGGCCAAGGCCGCCGTGGTCAAGGACAACTCCGTCCCCGGCCACCCGGTCAGCCCCTCGGACGTGCCGGCCGATGCCGTCACCTCCTCCGGCTCCGGCCTGGACCCGGCCATCTCCCCGGCCTACGCACAGCTCCAGGTGCGCCGGGTGGCCGAGCGGAACCACCTCTCCGTCGACCGGGTGGAGAAGCTCGTCGAACAGCACACGGACGGCCGGATCCTGGGCTTCGTGGGGGAGCCGAGGGTCAATGTCCTCCAGCTCAACGTCGCCCTGAAGCAGTTGGCGAAGTGAGCAGGGTCTGAGCGGGACGGTGTGGCGGGGCGCCCGGGCCGACCCGGCGCACCGCCACACCTGTTCACCGGGCCGGGGTGCCCAGGGAGCCCGGGTACAGGTACTGGTGAGGGGGGATCACCGTGCCGTCCACCCACGCCGCGAAGAAGCCCTTGAGGTCCTTGCCCGAGACCTTCGCCGCGAGCGCCTCGAACTGCCGGAACGAGGCATTGCCGTACGCGTGGTCGCGGGTCCAGGTCCGCAGCGTCCGGAAGAACGCCTCGTCGCCCACCGTGCGGCGCAGCGCGTGCAGCATCAGCGAGCCCTTGAAGTACAGGGCTCCGTCCAGTTCCTTGCCCGGTCCCGGGTCGTAGAGCCTGACGGACCAGAAGGACGGGTCGTCGGCGTACTCCGCCAACTCGGACCGGTAGTAGTCCCGGTCCAGGTCGGCGCCCTTGTGCTCCTCCCACAGCTGGCCCGCGTACTGGGCGAAGCACTCGGCGACGCAGCCGTCCCGCCAGTCCTTGAACGAGACGCTGTCACCGAACCACTGGTGGGTGTTCTCGTGGACCATCGAGGCGTCGAAGAGCATGGAGCCGTAGGTGGGGCGGCTCTGCGTCTCCAGGGCGAGAGGGCCGCCGCCCGGCTCCTTCGAGGCCCCGACGACGACGACGGCACCCGCGGAGGAGAACGGGTACGGGCCGAACTTCGAGGCCAGGAAGTCCAGGATCTCCGTCTGCTGGGCCTCCGCCTCGGCATCGATGACGGCATCCGGGCTGTACGCCGTGATGACCGGTGTCCCGGCGGCGGTCCGGCCGCGGTGGACGGTGAACCGGTCGATGGCGACCGTGCTGAGGTAGGTGGCCATCGGCCGGTTCTCGAACCAGCGGAAGGTCCTTCGGCCGTCCTTGACGCTCTCGGGGCCGGGCAGGCCGTTGCCGACGGCCGTCCAGCCGTCGGGGACCGTCGCCGTGAGGGCGAAGGTGGCCTTGTCGGACGGGTGGTCGTTGGCGGGGTACCAGGAGGTCGCTGAGTGCGGTTCGCCCGCCACGTTCGCGCCGCCGGTCTCCAGGGTGTGCCAGCCTTCGGGGTCGGGCCGGCCCGCGTACTTCACCCGGACCTCGAACGTCGAGCCCTTCGCCACCGGTTGGGCCGGGGTGACGAACAGCTTGTGGGCGCCGGCCCGGGAGAACGCCTTCGCCGGGGCGCCGTTCACCTTCACCGACGCGACGGTGAAGCCCTTGAGGTCCAGGCCGAACCGGTCCAGGCGGGTCAGGGCGCGGGCGGTGACGGTGGTGTCGCCGTCGAGCCGGTCGGTGTGCGCCGGGTCGTAGGCGATGCGGACGTCGTAGTGGGAGACGTCGTAGCCGGGATTGCCGTCGTCGGGGAAGTAAGGGTCGCCGAGCCCCGGGGTGCCGATGGCGGCCGAGGCGGGGACGGTGGCCGGCACGGAACCGCACACGACCGCGGCCACCAGGGCGGCGACGGTCCTGCGGCGTCGGTTCAGGAGTCTGTACATGTCTCGTTCCTGGGGGTGGCGGTCAGTGCCGGGGTGTGGTGGCGGCGAGCTTCCACAGCACGCCGACGATGGCTTCGGTGCTGGTCCGCTCCGTCTTCGGATCCACGTTGGACAGGTCGTCGCAGGCCTCGTGGATGCAGTCCGAGATGCCGGTGCTGAAGCCGGACGACGGGATGCCGGCGTTGCCGAACGACTCGTGGTCCGAGCCGCCGACGCCGATGTCGAAGGTGGGGACGGACCGCTCGGCGAACCACGCCTCGAACGCCTGCTGGGCCTCGGTCTCACCGTGCTCGTCGTCGTGGATCACGAGCCACTGCCGGGTGTTCCTGCTGCCCGCCTGATCGAAGTTGAGGTAGACGTCGATCCTGCGGCGGTCGGCCGCGGAGAGCTTCCCGACGTACTCCGCCGAGCCGATCAGCCCCGGCTCCTCGGCGCCCCACCACGCGAACCGCAGATGCCGTTCGGGCTTCAGGCCGGTCCTCGCCACCTGGAGGGCGGTGGCCAGGACCGCGGCCGAACCCGAGCCGTTGTCGTTGATCCCCGGCCCCTCCTTCACGCTGTCGAGGTGGGCGCCGGTCATCAGCACGTGGTCCGGGTCGCCGCCCGGCCAGTCGGCGATCAGGTTGTTGCCGGTGGCGCCGTCGTGGGTGAAGGGGACCAGCCTCGTACGGAATCCGGCGCGGTCCAGGGCGCGTTTCACGTACGCCACCGACTCCGCGTACCCCTTCGTGCCGTGCGCGCGGTTGCCGCCGTTGCGGTCCGCGATGCGCTGCAGGGCGCGCAGATGGGGCATGACCTGCTGCTCGGAGACGGTGGGGGCGGCGGGGATCCGCGGGTCCGCGGTGGCGGCGGGGACCGCGGACAGGGTCAGGGACACCCCCAGAACCGCGGCCGCCAGCCGGGGAAGGCTCCTGCGTGACGTCATACACACCCTTTCAAGACGGTCCGGACGATCAGGACGGGGCGCTCGCCCCGTGGCCCGGACGTCGGCCAGGCTGGTCGGCCGGTGTCAGAAAGTTGTCGTGAAGTTGTCGGAAAGCGGTAGCACTTCGACAGGGGGAGCGGTGCGGCACACCCGCCGCATCGGCATCCGGCCGGAAGGCGGACAGCCGTCGGCCATTGTCCAGCGCTGTGCGCATTGCACATACTGGCGGCCTATGGGGACCGAGCACGTTCACGGGGAGAGACATGAGTGAGAGCACCGGCCGTACGGGCACCGACGGACAGGGCGGCACCGCGGTCGCCGAGGAGCCCGCCGGCGGTCCCATGGTCCGGGTCGAGGAACTGCACCGTTCGTACGGCTCCGGTGCCGGGGCCGTGCACGCGCTGCGCGGGGTGTCCTTCGAGATTCCGCGCGGCGAGCTGGTCGCGCTCAAGGGCCGGTCGGGCTCCGGCAAGACGACCCTGCTCAACCTGCTCGGCGGGCTCGACAGCCCCGACGGCGGCCGGATCACCGTCGACGGCACGGACCTCGCCGAGCTGGGCGAGGACGGACTCCTGGAACTGCGCCGGGACCGGGTCGGCTTCATCTTCCAGTCGTTCGGCCTCATCCCGATCCTGACCGCGGCGGAGAACGTCGGCGTGCCCATGCGGCTGCGCAAGGCGGACCCGCGCGAGCGCGAGGACCGGGTGGCGCTGCTGCTCTCCCTGGTCGGCCTGGCGGACCACGCCGCCCAGCGCCCCGGCGAGCTGTCCGGGGGACAGCAGCAGCGCGTCGCCATCGCCCGCGCCCTCGCCAACCGGCCCGCCCTGCTGATCGCGGACGAGCCGACCGGACAGCTCGACGCGGAGACCGGGCTCGCGGTGATGGAGCTGCTGCGCGCGGTGGTACGGAGCGAGGGCGTCACCGCGCTGGTGGCGACACACGACCCCCAGTTGCTGGGGCTGGCGGACCGGGTGCTCGAACTGAGCGACGGGCACATCGTCGAGCACGCGTAGGGGGCGGGGCCGCGGGCCGCCGAGGGGCGCCCGCGGCCCGTCCGCGGCGTCAGAATCCTGTCAATACGGTCCCCCGCCCCACCCACCGGCCCATTTGTCGACAATCTGCGAGGTAGCTTCGAAGCGGCTGCCGCATCGGACGCAGCCGGGTTCAAGAGAAGACAATGGGGCCATGGCACGCGGCAAGCTTCGGATCTACCTGGGTGCGGCACCCGGCGTCGGCAAGACGTACGCGATGCTCTCCGAGGCCCATCGGCGCGTGGAGCGCGGCACCGACTGCGTCGTCGCCTTCGTGGAGCACCACGACCGGCCGCGCACCGAGGTCATGCTGCACGGCCTGGAACAGGTCCGGCGCCGCGAGATCGAGTACCGCTCCGCCGTCTTCACCGAGATGGACGTCGACGCGGTCCTGGAGCGCGCCCCCGCCGTCGCCCTGGTGGACGAACTGGCACACACCAATGTGCCGGGCTCCCGCAACGCCAAACGCTGGCAGGACGTCGAGGAACTCCTCCAGGCCGGCATCGACGTGGTGTCCACGGTCAACATCCAGCACCTGGAGTCGCTCGGTGACGTCGTCGAGGCGATAACCGGTGTGCGGCAGCGCGAGACCGTCCCCGACGAGGTCGTCCGCCGGGCCGACCAGCTCGAACTGGTCGACATGTCGCCACAGGCGCTCCGCCGCCGGATGGCCCACGGCAACATATACAAGCCGGACCGGATCGACGCCTCCCTCTCCAACTACTTCCGGCCCGGCAACCTGACCGCGCTGCGCGAACTGGCCCTGCTCTGGGTCGCCGACCGGGTCGACGAATACCTCCAGCAGTACCGCGGCGAGCACAACATCCGCACCACCTGGCAGGCCCGCGAACGCATCGTCGTCGGACTCACCGGCGGCCCCGAGGGCCGTACCCTCATCCGCCGCGCGTCCCGGATGGCGGCCAAGGGCTCGGGCAGCGAGATCCTCGCCGTCTACATAGCCCGCAGCGACGGGCTGACCTCCGCCTCCCCCAAGGAACTCACCGTCCAGCGCACCCTCGTGGAGGACCTCGGCGGCACGTTCCACCACGTCATCGGCGACGACATACCATCGGCGCTCCTCGAATTCGCCCGTGGGGTGAACGCCACGCAGATCGTCCTCGGCTCCAGCCGCCGCAAGGCCTGGCAGTACATCTACGGACCCGGGGTGGGCGCTACCGTCGCCCGGGAGTCCGGGCCCGACCTCGACGTCCACATCGTCACCCACGAAGAGGTCGCCAAGGGGCGCGGCCTGCCCATCGCCCGCGGTGCCCGGCTGGGCCGGGTCCGGATCATGTGGGGCTGGCTGGTCGGGGTGGGCGGCCCCGCCCTCCTCACGCTGCTCCTGAGCGGCCTGGGCAACGGCCCCGGGCTGGCCAACGACGTCCTGCTCTTCCTCTTCATGACGGTCGCCGCCGCCCTGCTCGGCGGACTGCTGCCCGCCCTCGCGTCGGCCGCCGCCGGCTCGCTGCTGCTGAACTACTGGTTCACCCCGCCCACCCACACCCTGACGGTGCAGGACCCGGAGAACTTCGTCGCCATCGTGATCTTCTTCGCGGTGGCGGTCTCGGTCGCCTCGGTCGTCGACCTGGCGGCCCGCCGCACCCACCAGGCGGCCCGGCTGCGCGCCGAGTCGGAGATCCTCTCCTTCCTGGCGGGCAGCGTGCTGCGCGGCGAGACGACGCTGGACGCGCTCCTGGACCGGGTCCGCGAGACCTTCGGCATGGAGTCCGTCGCCCTGCTGGAGCGCGTGAGCGACGTCGACCCGTGGACATGCGCCGGGAGCGTCGGGCCGGGCCCGGTGGCCCGGCCGGAGGACGCCGATGTGGACATGCCCGTCGGCGACCACATGGCGCTGGCCCTCTCCGGCCGGGTGCTGCCGGCCGAGGACCGCCGGGTGCTCGGCGCGTTCGCCGCGCAGGCCGCCGTCGTGCTGGAGCGGCAGCGCCTGGTCGACGAGGCGGAGGAGGCCCGGCGGCTCGCCGAGGGCAACCGGATCAGGACGGCGCTGCTCGCCGCCGTCAGCCACGACCTGCGTACCCCGCTCGCGGCCATCAAGGCCGCCGTCAGCTCGCTGCGTTCCGACGACGTCGCCTGGTCCGACGAGGACCAGGCCGAACTCCTGGAGGGCATCGAGAACGGCGCCGACCGCCTCGATCACCTGGTGGGAAACCTCCTGGACATGTCCAGGCTCCAGACCGGCACCGTCACCCCGCTGATCCGCGAGATCGACCTCGACGAGGTGGTCCCGATGGCGCTCGGCGGTGTCCCCGAGGACAGCGTGGACCTGGACATCCCCGAGACCCTTCCGATGGTCGAGGTCGACCCGGGACTGCTGGAGCGGGCCGTCGCCAACATCGTCGAGAACGCCGTGAAGTACAGCCGCTACGCGGAACGCGTCACGGTGGCCGCCAGCGCACTCGGCGAACGCGTCGAGCTACGGGTGGCCGACCGCGGCCCCGGCGTCCCCGACGACGCCAAGGAGCGCATCTTCGAGCCCTTCCAGCGCTACGGCGACGCCCCGCGCGGCGCCGGCGTCGGACTGGGCCTGGCCGTGGCCCGCGGCTTCGTGGAGTCCATGGGCGGCACGCTGGACGCCGAGGACACCCCCGGCGGCGGCCTCACCATGGTGCTGACGCTCAAGGCGGCGTCGGGGTACGTTCCGGTCGGCCCCGACCTGCCCGCGCGGGTCACCTCATGATCCGGGCGGAACGCCCGGCCACATGGATCACCTCATGATCTCCGCCACGTCCCGGGAGATCGACGTACAGCAGAAAGGCAGGGCCCCCATGACCCGGGTGCTTGTGGTCGACGACGAGCCGCAGATCGTACGCGCCCTCGTGATCAACCTGAAGGCGCGCAAGTACGAGGTGGACGCGGCGCCCGACGGCGCCACCGCCCTCCAGCTCGCCGCCGCCCGTCACCCCGACGTGGTCGTCCTCGACCTCGGGCTGCCGGACATGGACGGCGTCGAGGTGATCAAGGGGCTGCGCGGCTGGACCCGGGTGCCGATCCTCGTCCTCTCCGCCCGCCACACCTCCGACGAGAAGGTGGAGGCCCTGGACGCCGGCGCGGACGACTACGTCACCAAGCCGTTCGGGATGGACGAGCTGCTGGCCCGGCTGCGCGCCTCGGTCCGCCGCGCCGAACCCGTCGGGCAGCAGGGATCCGACGACATCGTGATCGTCGAGACCGAGGGGTTCACCGTCGACCTGGCGGCGAAGAAGGTCCACCGCGAGGGGCGCGACGTACGGCTCACCCCCACCGAGTGGCACCTGCTGGAGGTCCTGGTCCGCAACAGTGGCCGGCTGGTCAGCCAGAAACAGCTGCTCCAGGAGGTCTGGGGGCCCTCGTACGGCACCGAGACCAACTATCTGCGGGTCTACATGGCCCAGCTGCGGCGCAAGCTGGAGGCGGACCCCTCGCACCCCCGGCACTTCGTCACCGAACCGGGCATGGGGTACCGCTTCGAGCGCGGCTGAGCGGGCGGCGGGGCAGACGGCCGGAAGGAGGGCCGGGCCGCCCACCGCGATCGGCGAGGGTGACCCCGGCCGTCTCGCGGGGTCCACGCCCGGTCACCCGTTCGAGTGAGAGCGGGGACACCCGCCCGGAGCAGCCGGGACCGGTACCCTTCGGGTATGAGTGCTGTTCCTCGATCCGACAAGTCCGGCAAGGCGGAAAAGCCGTCGGGCCGCTTCCGGCGGATGCTCGACCGGCTGTCCACCTCGCAGGAGGATCTTGAGTCCGAGGAGCTCCAGGAGGACTCGCAGGCCTCGGGCTGCACTCGGATCTCCGAATGCACCGACCGACAGATCGTGAAGGTGACTGGTACCTTGCGGACCGTCACCCTGCGGCCGCGCGCCGGAGTGCCCGCCCTGGAGGCCGAGCTCTTCGACGGCACCGCTCCGCTGGACGTCGTCTGGCTGGGCCGGCGCTCCATCGTGGGCATAGAACCGGGGCGCAAGCTCATCGCCTCGGGCCGGATCGCCATGAGCCACGGGCGCCGGGTGCTGTTCAACCCCAAATACGAACTCCGACCGCTCGGCAAGGAGTAGCCGGTGACGTCTCTCGACAAGCCGACGTCCGACACGGACCGCACCACCCGCACCGCTCAGGAGGCGGCCGACACGAAGGCGGTCACCGAGGCCGCGCTCTTCGAGGCGTTCGGCGGTGTCCGGGGCATGGTGGAGACAGTCGTCCCCGGGCTGCTGTTCGTCACCATCTTCACGATCAACAAGGATCTGCACAGCTCGGCCATCGCGGCCCTGGCGGTGTCCCTGATCCTCGTCGCCGTGCGACTGATCCGGAAGGACACCGTCAAGCACGCCTTCAGTGGCGTCTTCGGGGTGGCCTTCGGTGTGGTCTTCGCGATGATGACGGGCAACGCCAAGGACTTCTATCTGCCGGGCATGCTCTACACGCTCGGCCTGGCCCTCGCCTACCTGATCACCACCCTCGCCGGGGTGCCGCTGATCGGTCTGATCCTGGGGCCGGTGTTCAAGGAGAACCTCTCCTGGCGCACCAGGAACCCCGGCCGCAAGAAGGCGTACGCCAAGGCCAGTTACGCCTGGGGCCTGATCCTGCTCGCCAAGTGCGCGATCCTCTTCCCGCTGTACTGGTGGGCCGACACCACCCAGTTCGGCTGGGTCCTGGTCGCCCTGAAGATCCCCCCGTTCCTCCTCGCGGTCTATCTGACCTGGGTCTTCCTCGCCAAGGCGCCGCCGCCCATCGACGTTTTCGCCGAGATGGAGGCCGAGGAGCAGGC
This sequence comes from Streptomyces sp. CLV115, assembly GCF_038448545.1. NCBI lineage: Bacteria > Bacillati > Actinomycetota > Actinomycetes > Kitasatosporales > Streptomycetaceae > Streptomyces > Streptomyces sp. CLV115. The sequence continues at coordinate 2,572 of NZ_JBCEWQ010000087.1, read as the reverse complement.
GGAGAAGGACCGGAAGGCGGCCGAGGCCGCCGCAGCCGCCGCGGCGCGCAACCAGGAGTTCTGAGACGCGGCGGACAGCCGCCCCGAGACCACTTGCTCCCGGACCACTCGCTCCGAAACCACGGGGAGGGCCCGGAATCGTGACACACGGTTCCGGGCCCTCCCCGTACGTACGCCCTGCTCTCAGTCGTCCGAGTCGCCCCGGCGCACCGACAGCAGGTCCTCCAGCTGCTCCTCGCGAGCCTGCGCGGCCACGAACAGCAGCTCGTCGCCGGCCTCCAGGGTCTCCTCGGTGTTCGGCGTCAGAACCCGCTGCCCGCGGATGATGGTGACCAGCGAGGTGTCCTCGGGCCAGGCCACCTCGCCGACCCGGGTGCCGGCCAGCGCCGACTCCGGGGGCAGGGTCAGTTCGACCAGGTTGGCGTCGCCGTGGCTGAAGCGCAGCAGCCGGACCAGATCGCCGACGCTCACCGCCTCCTCGACCAGGGCCGACATCAGACGCGGCGTCGAGACCGCCACATCGACGCCCCAGGCCTCGTTGAACAGCCACTCGTTCTTCGGGTTGTTGACCCGGGCGACGACCCTCGGCACGCCGTACTCCGTCTTGGCGAGCAGCGAGACGACCAGGTTCACCTTGTCGTCGCCGGTCGCGGCGATCACGACGTTGCAGCGCTGCAGCGCCGCCTCGTCGAGCGAGGTGATCTCGCAGGCGTCCGCCAGCAGCCACTCGGCCATCGGCACCCGCTCCACCGAGATGGCGGTCGGCGCCTTGTCGACGAGCAGCACCTCGTGCCCGTTCTCCAGCAGCTCGCCCGCGATGGAACGACCCACCGCACCGGCCCCGGCAATCGCGACACGCATCAGTGACCGCCCTCCTCAGGACCCTCGGCGAAGGCCGCCTCGACCTTCGCGATCTCGTCCGTACGCATCATCACGTGGACCAGGTCGCCCTCCTGCAGCACCGTCTGCGAGGTGGGCAGTATGGCTTCGCCCAGCCGGGTGAGGAACGCCACGCGGACGCCCGTCTCCTCCTGCAGCGTGCTGATCTTGTGGCCGATCCAGGACGGCGTGGTGTGCACTTCCGCGAGCTGCACACCACCGCTCGGATCCCGCCACAGCGGCTCGGCGCCCGAAGGCAGCAGCCGCCGCAGCATCTGGTCCGCGGTCCAGCGCACGGTGGCGACCGTGGGGATGCCGAGACGCTGGTAGACCTCGGCACGCCGGGGGTCGTAGATGCGCGCCGCGACATTCTCGATGCCGAACATCTCGCGGGCCACCCGGGCGGCGATGATGTTCGAGTTGTCGCCGCTGCTCACCGCGGCGAACGCACCGGCCTCCTCGATACCCGCCTCGCGGAGGGTGTCCTGGTCGAAGCCCACACCCGTGACGCGCCGTCCGCCGAATCCGGACCCGAGCCGACGGAACGCCGTCGGGTCCCGGTCGACGACGGCGACCGTGTGCCCCTGCTGCTCCAGGGTCTGCGCGAGAGCGGCTCCTACTCGCCCGCAGCCCATGATGACGATGTGCACCTTGCGCCTACCTCGCAGTCCTGGTCGTCCGGCTGACCTGCGAAAACACCCTGCTCACACTTCTTTCTCAGCTTGCCGGGCAAACAACGGGGCAACGGTGTGTCCCGTTGCCCAGGATGAGCTTATGCGGCCCGGAGCGCGAAGCCTCATCCGAGTGGGCTTTCGCCGTGCCCCGCGTGGAGGGCGGCGAATTCCGGACGTACGGAGCCTTGAGCGCACGGACCCTTGAGCGGGGAGCGCACAGACATCTAACATGTCAATTCATGGAGACCCTGCGCCCCGTCCGGCGGACCCTGCTGCGGGACACCGCGTACGAAGCGATCCGCGACGCCATCGTCCGCGGTGACATCCCGCCCGGTGCCCCCGTCCGCGATGCCGACCTCGCCGACCGCCTGGGGCTCTCCCGGGCCCCGGTCCGCGACGCGCTGTCCCGGCTCGCGGGCGAGGGCCTGGTCGAATCCAAGCCACAGAGCTACACCCGGGTGACCCGGCTGGTGCCGGGCGACGTCCGGGACGCGGCGGCCGTCGTACGAGCCATGCAGGAGCTGGCCGCCAGGACCGCCGTACCTCACCTCACGGACGCGGACGTCACCGTGATGCGCGCCGCCAACGAACGGTTCCGGAAGGCGACCGGCCGTGGCGACGTGGCGGAGGCGCTGCGCGCCGACGACCGGCTCCACGACGTACTCGTCGCCGCCTGCGGCAACGGGGCCGTGGCCGCCACCGTCGAGCGCTACACCCCGCTGATCCGGCGTCTGGAGTGGCGGCGGTTCGGTACGGCCGGCTCCGCGCACGGTTCCGCGGAGCTGCACGAGCAGCTGATCGAGGCGTGCGCGGCGCGTGACGCCGAAGCGGCGGTCCGGATCACCGCCGAGATCTGGCGGGCGCTGGAAGAGCTGGCCGACGAACCGCCCGAGTAGCCCACAGGCCCCGGCGGCCCGAGCGGCCCATCGGTCCCAGCGGCCCGGGCGGCCCATCGGTCCCAGCGGCCCGGGCGGCCGGAGCGGCCCGCCGGTCCAGCTCACCCCCGCCCCACCCCACCC